>CAKPBH010000006.1 GCA_934140355.1 uncultured Bacilli bacterium
AAAAAGCTCTCTAAACCCTTATAAAATAAGGGATAGGGAGTTTTTAACCTTCAAAAACTGTCAAACTCAGGAGTATATCATGATTATAAAAAAAAAGATACTATAAACTTCATTTCATATTCTCAAAAATCATGATATAATAGCCTAGACGAAAGAAGGAATTAGGAATGAATGAGCTATTAGCGACAAAATTAAGACCAACTAAACTAAGTGAGGTAATTGGGCAAAAGCATTTAATTGGGGAGAATAAAATACTAAGTAATCTTGTGAGAAATAAAAAATTATTTTCTTGTATTTTATATGGAAATCCTGGTATTGGAAAAACTACCTTAGCCTATGCTATTGTATTGGAACTAAACATTAGATATCGTAGTCTAAACGCAGTTATTCATAGCAAGAAAGATTTTGATATTGTCATTGAAGAAGCTAAATTATATCAAGGAATGGTTTTAATTATGGATGAAATTCATCGGTTAAATAAAGATAAACAAGATTTACTCCTTCCTTACTTGGAATCTGGCTTAATCACCCTAATTGGAATGACCACTGCTAATCCTTACCATGCGATTAATCCTGCTATTCGAAGTCGCTGCCAAATCTTTGAGTTAAAAGATTTAAGTGATGAAGATATTGAATTGGCTATTAACAGGGTGATAGAATCTAATTTATTAGAAGATATTATCATTGATGAGGACGCAAAGGAATACATCAAAAATAATTCTAATCATGATTTAAGGTATGTCTATAATTTAATAGAAGTTGCTTACTATGCTACTAATACTCATCATATTACTCAGGATTTATTAGAAAGTATCAGTGGAAAAGCCAGTATCATTATTGATAAAAATGGAGATGGTTATTATAATGCAATTAGTGCCTTTCAAAAATCTATTCGTGGAAGCGATGTTCATGCTTCTCTTTATTATCTTGGGCTTTTGATAGAAGCTGGAGACATTGATATTATTGTGAGAAGATTATCCGTCATTGTTTATGAGGATATTGGCTTAGCTAACCCTAGTATGGGACCAAAAGTAGATGCTGCCATTAATGCTGCATTACGATTAGGCCTTCCCGAAGCAAGAATTCCTCTGTCCTGTATTGTTATAGAATTGGCTTTATCTCCTAAAAGTAATTCTGCCGAAAGTGCTATTGATAAAGTATTAAATGACATTCATACCAAAAATATTGGTGGAGTGCCTAAACATATTATCAATCATTCTCCCGATTATAAATATCCCCATGATTATCCAAATGACTACGTTAGGCAACAATACTTACCAGATGAAATTAAAAAAGCAAAATATTACACGCCTAAGAACAATAAGAACGAAAAAATCCTAGCAGATATAATGAAAAAACTAGATAATATAAAATAATAAATATAGAAAAAAATAAAATACTAAATTAGATTATTGGCTAGTATTCATCTAATAATAAAAATAAAGTATGATAAAAATCACATCAAATGATGTGATTTTTTAGGTTTCTCGAAATTCGAAGAACCATTATTTTCTCTTGTTTTCAAAAAATTGACTCATTATTTTTCTACACTCATCTTCCATAATATGAGGTACTATTTCTATTTTTTTATTTTCTAATTTAGATAAATAACCAAAATCATGGTTATCACAGCCATATACAATTCGTTTTATTCTAGACTGAATAATTGCTCCAGTACACATCATACAGGGCTCTACAGTAGTGTATAAAGTACATTCATCCAAATACCATGATTTAAGCTTTAAACAAGCCTCGTTAATTGCTAAAATTTCTGCATGATAAGTCGCAATTCTATCAATTGTTTTTCTATTATAAAAAGAGGCTAATACTTTATCTTGATAAACAATTACACATCCAATTGGTACTTCGTCTAATAAATAAGCTTTTTTGGCTTCTTCTAAAGCTAAATTCATATAATAAGTATCTTTATCCATAAGCTAATCCTCCAAGTTCAAAAATATCATATTTTTTTATCTATAAATTTGCATTGGAATTATTTAGCATTAAATTCAAATACATTCCAGTGGTTGCGTTATCCCAATGTATTCCATCAGTACACTTATATTCTACTTTATAAGTATATTTTCTATTTGAAGATGTTGCTTGTGAACTATCTATAATTGAATTAAAGGCATCTACATAATGCAAATTTGAATATTTTGAAGCAATAGCTTGCTTTACCTTATTATTAAACATATTGTATTTCCAATTTGATCTATATCCACTATTGCAATAATTTGAACTTGAATTGGAAACCACGCTACTACTTCCATTGGTTCCAGGTTTTACTGGTTGTACAGACACTATATAAGTTGTCACGTTGTATCCCCTACTTTTAAATGTATTGGTAGCGTTACTATAACCATCCAAGGCTTTAATATAAGGATTACTGTCTGTATCGATGGTATTACACGAGAAATTTTTAATTGTATTCCCTATTAATAAATAATATAAATAAAATTCTACATTTTGTTTTTCATTACTATAACTATCCATAACACTTAATGTATCAATATAGCCCTGTTCAGAAGGTGAGTATTGCCATGACATTCCGGCGCCACTTTTGGCAATATGTACAAGTGTTCCTTTTAACCTATCTTTTGAATTATATGTATATTGATTATCACCTTTAGTATAGTTAAACTTTTTATAATTGATAAATCTCTGTGATTGTGATGCTCCTACTTCGATGATTACCTTTTTCTTTACATTTAATGTCATTGTGGAACTTTTGTTTCCCACTTTAGCGGTGATTGTTGTACTTCCAACTGCTAAAGGAGTTACTACACCATTATTAGATACAGTCGCTACTTTTTTATTTGAACTTGTCCAAGAAACATTTTTATTTGTTGCATTAGAAGGTTTTATTGTGGCTGTTAAAGTAAATTTAGATTTAGAACTATTTAAATAAATCATTTTATTCTTTTCGTTTAATGATATACTTGATACAGTTGTGTTGGTACTATTTTTCTTTACAGTGATTTTACAACTTATAGTTTTTCCGTTACTGCTTTTAGCAGTGATTGTTGCATTGCCAGGAGCAATTCCCTTAATCTCTCCATTTGTTACAGTGGCTACTTTTTTATTTGAACTTGTCCAAGAAATTTTTTTATTTGTTGCATTAGAAGGTTTTACTGTTGCTGTTAGAACATACTTTTCTCCTACTTTGATGGTTTTTGAAGAAGAGTTTAACTTGATAGAGGATACTGCAATTGTTTTATTTCCAGAATTTGTATTATTACTATTATTGTTATTATTACTATTACTATTATTGTTATTATTGCTACTAGTACTTCCACTATTATTACTATTTGTTGTATTTTGCGTAATATTGGCTTCTAAATTAGATATTGTACTCAAATCTGCATTTTTAAGACAATCAATATACTCAAGATTTAGATTTCCTAATAAAGTCATAGTGACTTTAACAATAGCTGGTACTAAAAATAGTCCCATGGCCATAATAATTTTCTTAAAGGATAACATTGCTATTTTTTTCATAGAATCTTCACTAGAGGAAATAACACATTTAGCAAAATCTATCGTAATAACTACAATTAAAAGTATTGGTACCAAAAAACAAATAATTTTTAATAGTTCTTTAATAAAAAGAATCACTTTTAATATATCAGGTACTTCACATATGTTCGATAAGAACAAAACCATATCATCACTTCCTAGCAAATATCTTACACTAATTGTATCAAAAATATCAAAAAAAGTCATCATAAACATTATATATTAAAAGAAAAAGTTATAAAATCACTTCTAATTTTAAAAAGTAATTTTTATAACTTTTTAATAAAGAATCATAATCATTGTTGCAATTGATAAGATTAAACTAACAAGCATTAAGAATAAGAAAGTAACTTGTCCCTTGCTACCATGCCCCCGACCACCAACTGAAGGAGGAGTTTCAGAATGACTTTCAGTATAACTCGAAATAATAATATTTTTCTCATCCTGAGCATTTATTGCTAAATTTTTTAACTTACCTAAAACTTCCCTTACTTCACTTTCAGCCTGTTTTCTCTTTCTAGTATTTGGCATAATATAAGTATCAATATTTCCATCTTTATCTACTGCAACATAAAAATCTTCTCCAACATAAGCACACATATACTCCGTACTTTCATCCTCAAAAACTACTTCATCATAAGATTTTCCTTGTAAGATATCATTAATTCCCTTGATTCTAGCAATTTCATTCTGAATTGCCTCTGGATGATCAAGGTATTTTACATCATCTCTTAATACACGATATTCAGGCATTTTAGTATCTTTAAAAGGGACATATTCTCTACTATTGTCTTGATTAGAAGTCGCTAAAAGTACGCACTTATTTGGATTTACATCAAAATAACCTGGTGTTTTTTCACCGTCTTTCACAAAGTTTACTCCCAAATTTACTGTTGGCTTGTCAAAACGAAAAACATATTGGTTGGCTACAACTACGTTTTCGATTGGACTTTCGCTATCTTTAGATAATTCAATTAATCTATTGGCAACGTTCTGACAAGCCAAACGCACATCTTCATCTGTGAATTCGGATGAAACACTATTTCTTAATTCATTTAAAAATACTGTATTTCCTACTCTAAAGCCACTTACTCTACTGACAAATTCTCCCTTTTTCGAAGAAAATCGAATATGAAAACCAGCTGTATTCCTAAGGCAAAAATCAAGTAACCTCTGTCCTACACCCAAAATACGCATACATGCACCAGTTCTCTCACCATATGTTAGGTTAATTGCATTAGTAAAATTTCCCAGGTTAACAGAAAGAGATTTCCCATTTTCTAAAGAAATATCCTCTTTTATTGGTGGAACATTTATAAATTCCCTTTCATACATATCCCACATATATTCGGGAACTTTTTTTAATCGTTCAGTTTTCTTCGCTGAAGCAGAGTTAGGAGGAGGATTGTTTGCAAAATAATCTGCATTATCTTTACCTAGTAATTGAACTAAATTTTCATCTAAACTACAAGCTCCTAAAACAACTTTTAAATTTATTTTTTCCTTTTTTTGTTGTAAAGCATTAGCAATGAAAAAAATTTTTTCGATAAAATTTTCCGTATTAAAACTTGACATATCATTCATTTCAAAAATTTGATTAAAGTTACTTCCTAACCCAATTAAATGATACTTTTTTATCACATCCATAATTTTTGCATATTTTTCATGATTTTCTTTCAAACACAATTCAAAAAATTCATCTAAATTACACGTTAATAGTAGTTTGGCAAGATTAGTGGAATTATCAATTTTAAGTCTTTCATCATATTTTATTTCACTTGGTGGTACCTTTAACATACCAAATAGCTCATCATAATGTTCATCATATAATTGAACCAAAATTTTATTTAACTCTTTAAAGCCTAATTTTATTTCTTTTGGAGCATTTTTAGGATCTTTTGTTTTCCATTCTAATACGTCTTTTAGGGTTATTCCATTTGTAAAAGTGTTAGATGTTAATTGCTCGGGATAAAATTTCAAAATTAAATTGCTTAGCGTATTTGTATCATAATGTTCTGTTATATATTTTAACAGGTAATTTCTATCTACTTTTTTATCTATTCCCAATAAATTATTTGCAAATATTTGCTCTTTTCTAGCTATTTTGTAATCTTCCATTCGTACATTGATGTACTGACTAGTAATTACTTTTAACCTTTCCAAGGCATCTTCTCTAACCTTTGATTTGCTCTGATTAACTAATTCAATAATAAAATTTTTAAGATAATTACTATCATTTTTAGAATCAGTGATGAACTGATTTAATTCTTTACCTACTAAATTTTGAGTGTTTTGGCAATATTTAATAATATCAAATAACTCTTGAGTAATATTTTCTCCTTCACCTCTTTCGCTCATTCCTTTTAGTCTAGAAAATATTTCCCAAATTTTGCGATTGTTTTGTTGAAATTCTTTTGGAAGGACAGTTTCTAATACAGTATCGATTTGTTTTTGGTTTAAAATAGCATTTGAAGCATTAAATAAAGTAATAAATTTACTAAAAATTTCTTCGTCATTTATAATTTTTTTAAATCTCCTATCGTCTGATAGTACTAAAGATAGCGAGTCTTTATACTTTATTTTACAGTTATCCTTGATTTCTCTATATTTTTCAACATTTTTATCACCTAACTCTATGAGTGAAGATAATATTAACTCATCTGCTTTAAAACTACTAATAACTTTAACTTGATTATAATTATATGCTAACTTATCTAGATTTAGTATTTTTAAAGCATCTGTTTTAAAACTCATAATAACTTCAGCTCTATCATCATCACTGCTTAACTTATCTAGACATTGGATTTTTGCAGCATCCGTTTTAAAACTTCTAATAACTTCAGCTTTACGAGAATCATCTGTTAACTTATCTAAGTATTGTATTTTTAAAGTGTCTGTTTTAAAACTACTAATAACATCTTCTTTACAATATATTAACTTGTCTAGATATAGTATTTTTACAGCATCTGTTTCAAAACTACTAATAACATCAGCTTTAGGACTATCAAACTGTAACTTATTTAGATTTTGTAGTTTTAAAGTGTCTTTTTTAAAACTACTAATAACTTTGGCTTTATTATAATCATATTCTAACTTATCTAAACCCTGGATTTTTGCAGCATCTGTTTTAAAACTACTAATAACTTCAACTTTATGAGAATCATCTGTTAACTTATCTAGGTTTAGTAGTTTTAAAATGTCTGTTTTAAAACTACTAATAACTTTGGCTTTATTATAATCATATTCTAACTTATCTAGACATTGGATTTTTGCAGCATCAGTTTTAAAACTACTAATAACTCTAGCTTTACAAGGATCATCTGTTAACTTATCTAAACCTTGGATTTTTGCAGCATCTGTTTTAAAACTACTAATAACATCTTCTTTACAATATATTAGCTTATCTAGATATAGTATTTTTACAGCATCTGTTTTAAAACTACTAATAACTTGAGCTTTATAATAATCATATTCTAACTTATCTAAACCTTGGATTTTTGCAGCATCAGTTTTAAAACTACTAATAACTTTAGCTCTATCATCATCACTGCTTATTTTATCTAAGTAATGTATTTTTAATTCGTCCGTAGGCAACGCACAAATACTAAAAAAATTCTTAGACTCGTCATCTATCTCTGTGCTTTCTAGTAGACTTATTGCCTCTTTCTCTGTATAAATGCTAGACATAAATAAATTAAAATTCTCATCTATATTTAACCTCTCTCTTACTTCTTCGTCTAACTCTTTCTTAATATCGTTATTCTTTTCTACGAAATAGTTTCTTTCTTCAAAACTAAGCTCTTTAGTAATTAATTCAAAATGATTGGTTTCTATTGCTTTACTTAAAACTTCCTTGATATGTTCTCTCATATTACTCTCCTACTCTTAATATAGTTTCATTATATTAAAAATTAAGTTAAAAGTAAAGATGATTACTTTTTTATTTTTGGCTATAAATACAAAAAAACTAATATAAAGAATAATAAATTCTAAAATATCAGTTTTTCAGTAATTTACATATTTTATTAGTATCCTAGGGCGAAGAAGTAAGAGGATTCTTATTTTTATGTCCTATTCATTAAATTTTTGTTCTAATAAATAGAAGTATTTTATATTTCATAATTATCTTCTAAGGTAAAGACAACATTTTCGTTAATCCAATTTTTTCTAGGTTCAACCGCATCTCCCATTAAGACAGATACTCTTTTTTCGGCTAAAGCAACATCTGTAATATTTACTTTTACTAAACTTCTTTTTTCTGGATCCATCGTTGTTTCCCATAGTTGATGAGCATTCATTTCTCCTAATCCTTTGTATCTTTGTATCTTATAGTTACTCTTTCCACGAGTTAATTCTCTTAATTCTTCATTTGTCCATAAATAGTGTTCTTTACTTCCTATGGTTACTTTATATAGTGGTGGCATTGCAATATAAAGATTTCCATTTTCAATTAATGGTTTCATATAGCGATAGAAAAAAGTTAAAAGTAAACATTGTATGTGGGCTCCGTCATCATCTGCATCGGTCATAATAATGACTTTTCCATAACAAATATCGTTAATATTAAAATTATTTCCATAACCAGCACCAATGGTATGAATCAAAGTATTAATTTCTTCGTTTTTAAAAATATCTTCTAATTTTGCTTTTTCTGTGTTCAGTACTTTTCCTCTTAAAGGTAAAATGGCTTGTGTTCTTTTGTTTCTTGCTTGTTTTGCCGAACCACCTGCTGAGTCTCCTTCTACAATAAATAACTCACGAGATAATTTATCTTTTGTTTGAGCAGGAGTTAATTTTCCACTTAAAATTTTTTCTATCTTTTTAGAGTCTTTCCCTTTTCTTGATTCTTCTCGTGCTTTTCTTGCAGCTTCTCTGGCATCTTTTCCTTTTAAGGCTTTCGTTACAATCATGGTTGCAATGGATTTATTTTCTTCCAAAAAAAACTTTAATTTTTCGGTAGTGACAGACTCTACAATACTTCTAGCAATAGGTGTTCCTAATTTGGCTTTTGTCTGTCCTTCAAACTGGAGAATTGACTCTGGAATTTGAACGCTAATGATTGCTGTCAATCCTTCTCTAACATCAGTTCCCTCAAAAGATTTATCACGGGATTTAATAAAATTATTTTCTCTAGCATAATCATTTAAAACTTTTGTTAAAGCTGTTTTAAAACCTACTTCGTGGGAACCTCCATCACTTGTTTTTACGTTGTTTACAAAAGAAATAATATTTTCTGAATAACTATCTGTATATTGTAGAGCCACACTCACGTTGATATTTTCTTTCTTTGCTTTAAAACATAATACTTTGTGTAAAACATTTTTTCCTTCATTTAGGTACATTGCAAATGATTCTAATCCGTTATGATATAAATACTTTTCGCTTTTTCCTAAAACCTCATCTGTGATAGTTATAGCTAGTCCATTTATCAAAAAGGCGCATTCTTGCATTCTTTCACAAATTGTACTAAAATTAAATTTTGTGCTACTAAAAATACTCGCATCTGGCATAAAATGGACTGTTGTTCCCGATTTGTTAGTGTTTCCTATTTTAGTTAATTTCTTATCGACGTGGCCACCATTTTTAAATGAAATATAATATTCTTCTCCCTGGTACCTTGTTGTAACTTCCATAAAACTAGACAAAGCATTTACAACTGACGCACCAACACCGTGAAGTCCACCGCTTACTTTATAGCCTCCTTCTGAAAACTTACCTCCAGCATGAAGCACTGTATAAATTACTTCAGGCGTACTTTTTCCAGAAGAGTGCATTCCTGTAGGAATTCCTCTACCATGGTCAGTGACACTAATAGATCCATCGGAATGAATGGTAATCTCTAAATGATTTCCATAGCCATTTAAAGCTTCATCTACTCCATTGTCGACAATTTCCCATACGAGATGATGAAGTCCTCTTTTATCTGTGGATCCTATATACATACCAGGTCTTTTTCTAACTGCTTCTAGCCCTTCTAATATTTTAATTGAATCTTCATTATAATTATTTTCTATTTTATTTGCCATTCTATCTACCAGCTTTCTAATTCCTTAAACATTATATCATATAAAAAAGAATATTCCCAAGAATATTTCTTTATAGTTAATTATTCATTTATATACTTTTCATAAAATAAATTTAAGGCATCTTGGAATTCTTGATCATTATCCAATTTTACAAAATATTGTTTATCGCCTTCTGAAATTATTTTTCGAATACAGAAATCATCCTCATTTTTCTCATTCTTTAAATAAGCATATTTTTTAATCATATCAAGAATAATATATTCTTGATTATTCTCTAAGGTTATATATTCTACTTCACTCATTACATCTGTCTCCTTCCAACTTGATTAGAAGTATTTTCATTAACGTTGCTTAAAGAGTCCATAAAAACTTCTTTGATTATTTTTTTCATTATTTCTTTGGATTGTAATTCTGACTCTTGAAAAATTTGTTCACTTAATTTACCAGATTCTTTTAAACCAAGATGGGAAACAAGATGTGATTTATTAGCTGGGCCACCTTCATATTCTAATACTGCATTGTAACTAGAGTATAGGGCTAAAATTGATTTTTCTGAATCTGACAAAATTGCCATGATTTCCTCTTGATTATCTCTTAACATAGGAGAGCTGTTTAACCATTTGTTTATCACTCTTTCTTTATCAAATTTTGAAAAGTCATAATAATATGTTCCACGGGTTGTAGGATTACTTACCATACAATCCTTTACTTCCGTATAACCCATTTTAAAAATACCTTTTAAGGATTCCGTTGCTACATTAGATAAATAGTCGTCTATTTGATCTGCTGTTTGCTTTTCAACATCAGAGATATCATCTGATTTTTGTTGTTTTAAAGCTTCAATTTGTTGTTCTAATTGTTGATATTCTGTCTCATACTTACTTTCTATATTTGTAATATGATCTTGAGAATCACTTAATATTTTCTGAATATTCATACTAATATTGTTTCCATCAGGAACAGGAGGCAAGTCATTAGAATGCATTTTAAAAATGACCGCTGTAGTAATTAATGCCATTAAAACAACATATTTTTTTATCTGTCTTTTGTTTTTTACTTTCTTTTGATGGGTACGTTCTACTTTGTTGTTTCGTTCTTGTTCGTTTTGAGCAACACTCTTTTCCCGAAATTGTCTTTGTTTTTTTTCGGTTAGAAAGGTGGGAACAAGTGGTCCTATATTTTCTTCATTATATTTTATTTCTTTCATAAATTATTCCTTCTTTTCTTTTTATACATCATACAAGTGATAACTTTTTATTGATAAGCTGGTATTACATTCATATTTTGATCATACTTTTTTACAACTTTAGCATAAATATCATGAATTTTTTGATAATCGGATAAATAATTTGCGATTTCTGGATTAGAAAAAGGGATTATGCGAAAATTACGCCAATTTTTATAATATGTGTATAGTAAATCGTTGTTAACATTTTTTATTGTAATTTCCGTGTGTTTATTATTTACTTTCTTTTCAATATCCAAACTAGTCATTAATCCTACCATCTTGTTGTAGTTATTGTCTTGATATTGGGCTGATACCAAATTTCCTAAAGAATAAATTACTAAAGTTTTGTCTATCCAAGTAACGGGTTGAATAACATGAGGATGTGTTCCAATGATGATATCTACACCCAAACTTGCTAAATAAGAGGCCATATCTTTTTCATACTCTGTTGGTTCATCCGTATATTCCACTCCCCAATGCATAGCAACAATTAAAACATCTACTTTATTTCTAACGGCGTCTACATCTTTTTTTACTTGTTTTTTATATTCTTGATATTTTGTGTCGGTAGCGATATTATTTAGCTCTAAGTCAGTTGGCCAAACATTCACTAAATATTCTTTGCCATCAGGTACACTTACTCCATTAGTTCCGTAAGTGTAGTTTAGCATAGTATAAGTAATATTATTTTTGGTAACAATTCTTTCTTTGGCTTGGTCTTCAAAAGAAAGGTAGCTACCTACAGATAAAACATTGGATTTACTATTCCAATAATTTCTTGAAGAAAGAACTGCCTCTTCTCCAGAATCCATTGTATGATTGGTAGCTAAAGACACCAAGTTAAAGCCAGCATCGATCATTGCATCTCCCACTTCTTGTGGGGAATTAAAATTAGGATAATCACTAACACCTAACTCTTTACCTCCTAAAATTGTTTCTTGATTATAGTAAGCAATATCATAATTTTTAATTGTTGGTTTAATTAGAGAATATATTTTTGTAAAGTCATACCCGCCATTTCCATCACTAGCATCTTTATAGATACTTGAATGGATTAAATTATCTCCAACCATTACCATAGATAGTTTATCCGTTTTTTCTTCTTCTTTTGGGTTCTGATTGTCTTCTTTATTTTCCTTTTTTTCTGCTTTTGGTTCATTAAATGCTGTAACATTTTTAGTTTTGAAATAAATTCCCACTAAAGAAAATAAAATGATTAGACAAATCGCTATAAAAATATTTCCAAATTTTAACTTCCTTTTTTTCTTTTTTCTCATGTTCTTACTTTCCTTATTATTTTTTTTCGTGAACGTATTTTTTCACTTGATTAGATTGTTCTTTGTCTTTTTGGGGAACTAAGCCTAAGATTTGAAAATCAATCATTGCGTTTTCTTTGTTGGCTCTTAATACCTTTACAATAACTTCATCCCCAAAGCCATATTTTTCTCTTGTTTTAGTATTTAGCAGGCACATTGCATTTTCTAAGTAATGATAACTACCTCGTGGTAAATTTTCTATTTTTGTAAGGCCTTCAATGGTATTTGGGAGTTCAACGAAAACGCCAAATTCTTGAACGCCAGAGATAATTCCAGTAAATTCTTCACCGATATGATTTTCCATATACTCAGCCTTTTTCATATCATCAACATCTCTTTCGCATTTTACTGCATCTTGTTCTTTAATTGAGCAGTGCTCTGCCATACTAGGCAAATTCTTAGCCCAATATGAAATCACATCCTCAGAATAATGTTCAGAATAATCTTTTACAAGGCGATGAAGAATTAAATCAGGATATCTTCTAATTGGTGAAGTGAAATGTGAATAGCACTTACTTCCTAATCCAAAGTGTCCTATATTTACATCTGAATATACAGCTTTTGCTTGACTTCTAATGGCTAAATCATTTAAAATTTTTGCATCTGGTTTATCTTCTAATTGTTTTAAAATGTTTTGTAAATCTCTTGATGTAAATTTTTTTCTCTTACCGTTGATTTTATATCCTCTAGAGGATAAAAAGTTAAAGAACATGGTTAATTTCTTTTCATCTGGTTGCGCATGAACTCTATATATTCCTGGCAATTGTTGATAAAATATCGAACTGCCAACGGTCTCGTTTGCGGCTACCATAAAATTTTCAATCATATTCTCGCCTGTTCCTTCTTCACGAAGGATGATGTCTGTTGGTTTACAATTTTCATCCACTAAGATTTTTGCTTCGTTGCTGGAAAATTCAATATATCCTCTAGCTACCATTTTTTGTCTTAATAAGTCGGAAACATAGCGCATTAATTTTAAATCATTCACATAAGGTTCATATTCTTCCGGAATGATATCATCATCTAGAATTGCATTGACTTTTTTATAAGTCATTTGAATGCGACTTCGAATCACCGTTTTTCCTATCCAAGAATCAGTAATTTTTCCGCGAGAATCTATTTTCATAATGCAAGACATTGCTAGACGATCAACATTTGGATTTAAAGAACAAATGCCATTTGATAGGCGATGGGGTAACATAGGAATAACCCTGTCCACTAAATAAACACTAGTTCCTCTGGAATAGGCCTCATCATCTAATAAACTTCCCATTTTAACATAATGACTTACATCTGCAATATGCACACCAAGTTCAAAAGTGCCATCATCATTTTTTAAAATGCTAATTGCATCATCAATATCCTTAGTATCGTCACCATCAATGGTAAAAATTGTGCGTCCACGTAAATCAAGTCTACCTTCTATGTTTTCGTTGGAAATATCGTCTGGAATATCTTTTATTTCTTCTAGCACCTTATCTGGAAATTGGGGTTTAAAATCATGCTCATATACATAGGATAAAATATCTACCCCAACATCATTTTTGTGACCAATAACGTGTAGTACGCTTCCAAAATAGTTTTTGCTATTGACTGGTTCTACTACTACTTTATGTCCTTCTACTAATCCTTTTCGGCATTCTCTAACGATTTCTAAATCCATTAATTCTTTTTTATCAGGATGAACCATACACTTATCATCTTTGAAATAAATTGTACCAACAAATGGTTCTAGGTTTCGTTTTAAAATTTTTACAATTTTTCCTTCTGTTTTATCGCCAGTTAATTCAATTAAGACAATATCTAAATTTCTAGCTCCCATTAGATTATCTTTTCTAATATAGATGTCTTTTTTCCCTTCACCAATTTCAACAAAGCCAAAACCTCTTGGATTCATCAATAATTTCCCTTTCATTAAATGGCTGTTGCTTAATAATAAGTATTTTTTCTTTTTTTCACTATAATATAAAATTCCATTTTTTACCATTAAATCTAATTCATCTATTAATTTCTTATAATCATCAATAGACGTAAGTCCTAGGGCATCATTAATTTCAATTGCTCCCATAGAAGGTTTATTTTGGTTTGATAATACCTTTACTATATCTTGTTCCATGTTTCACCTCATTACTCATAAATAAAAATCATTTTTATTTATTCTCTCTTTCCTAATTATTTTCTGCAAAATACCATATATCTGCTTACTAAAAGTGTAGCAAAAACATATTCTGTAGTCAATAATTATAAATTATTTTATTGTATTTTTAGAAAAAAAGATTACTATTCACAGCTAGAAAATAGATAAATTCTGTTACAGTTCAGTCAAGGAAATGAATTTTGCAGATAAACCCTTATCAGCAAAAAGTAAATTTGATGATTTGAAAATATATCCATGAATTGAAAATATCATTTTTTTGACTATCTTTCGATTTTTTTGATACTTTTAGACTATTTTTTACAAAAATAATATTTTATTCTTTATTTTATCCGACTGTACTGTAACTAAATTCTTTATTTTAGAGGAATTATTGAATTTGCAAATTCAAAAATATACAAAATCACTATCCGTTATATCCTAATTTAATGGAATTAGAAATTCAAATCATTATATTAAAAAAGGAAAACGCCTGTGAATAGAAACCAAAAAAGTGCTTACTTTTAAAAAATTTAAAATTTTATTAGAATCTATTTTTATATGATGATCTTAAATTTAATTGGATAAGGGAGATATTTTAGTCTTTTTTCTTTTAGCAATTGGCAATTGGAAAAATTATACAAACATCCGATAAGGCTTTACCTTATTTTCCCCTACTTGCATATAAATTGCTAATATTTGCTTCTTAGTATTTTCTAATATTATCATTTCTTCTTCAAAAAACTTATCCATCTTACAGCCATTTCTAACCTTTTTCTCTATCTCATCACGAACAACTAGAACAGGAAGATTTAAAACATCCATAAGATTTAGTAATTGATAATTTCCTGCTTCAACATCTTCTTCTCTATAAGTATTTTCTATTTTAAAATCCCCCACTCTAGTCCTTCTTAATTCCCGCATAACTGCAACCGTTCCAAGAGACGCCCCAATATCCCGAACCAAACTCCTAATATAAGTTCCAGAGCTAACCGAACATTTTATCTGAAAACAGTTATCCACAATATCTCCAAGAAGTTCAAGATGATAAATTTCAACATCATGTACAGGAAGGGGAACTTCTATTCCCTTTCTAGCATATTCATATAATTTTTTACCATTTACTTTAATCGCCGAATATTTAGGAACTTCTTGCTTAATTTTTCCCACATACCCTCGTAGCACATCTTCGATTTGTTGTTTTGAAACTTGAGGAGGATTCTCTCTTTTTAAAACATTTCCCGTAATATCTAAGGTATCTGTTTCAATTCCTAACTGAATAGTTGCAATATACTCTTTGTCATGTTTCATCATTAATTCTACTAACTTTAAAGCCTGACCCACGCAAAGAACCAAAACTCCTGTTGCAAGAGGATCCAAAGTTCCCGTATGACCAACTTTTTTCGTACCAAGAATTTGGCCAACTCGCCTGACCACATCTCTACTGGTTACTCCCTTTTTTTTGTCAATTAAAAGTACTCCGTTCATAATTTTTTTGTTGTTTCCTTTACCAATTTTTTTATTGCAACATCCAAAGATTCATGAATGTCACAGCCGGCAGCTTTCGTATGTCCTCCCCCATCAAAAACACTTGCTACTTCAGATACATCAACATAATTATTACTTCTTAAAGAGACTCTAAAAAAATCATCCTCTACTTCTCTTAGGAAAATAGATACTTCAACTCCTTCAATATTTCTTCCCACGTTCACGATTCCTTCATGGTCTCCAGTTTGTGCTTTGGCTTTTTTCAAATCTTCTCTTGTTACATAAGTAAGAGCAATCTGATCATGGGCATAAAATTTAAGACGAGAAGTCGCTATGGTAGAAAGAGAAAACTGTGACTTTGTCTTTACATCAAAAGTTCGATAATAAATATCACTAATATTAACCCCTGCATCTAACATTAAAGCTGCAAATTCAAAAGTCTCATCATCTACTGTATCGTAGCGAAATCCTCCAGAATCTGTAATAATTCCAGCCATTAAACATTCTCCAATTTCTTTGGTAATACTAATACCAAGACGTTTAAATACCTTAACCAAAGTCTTACAAGTCGCAGGACTACTGCCTTCAACATAATTATAATTTGCAAAAAAAGTATTACTGGTGTGATGATCAATGGCAACACTAACCATACTTTTATCCATAGCGTCTAAGGGATCAAAAAGTCTTCCCTTCGTTGCACAATCTAAACAGACAGCAACATCAAAAACACTATTCGTTTCTTTTTTTATCTCCCCTATTCCTGGTAGAAAAGAAAAACACTTAGAAAATTCATCTGTTACTATTTCTACTTCCTTTTTTAATTGAAGAAGTCCTAAATAAAAAGCTAAACTACTTCCAATTGCATCTCCATCTGGAGAGATATGAGTAAATATTCCAATTTTCTTTGCTCGACTAATTACTTCAATAATACTATCTAACTCAACTTCACTATTCATTTTCCATCGTACTTTCTATAATCTTTTCAATATTTTGTGCATAGGCTATCGACTCATCATAAACAAAAGTAATATTAGGCATTTTTCGAATATCCACCCTCTTCGATAATTCTCTTTCAATAAAATTACTCGCTTTATTTAAAAGTTTTAAAACACTATTTTTAGAAGTATCATCTAAAACAGTAACATAAACTTTAGCAAAAGATAAATCCGATGTAATAGAACAAGCTGTAACTGTCACAAAACGAATTCGCTCATCTTTTATTTCCAACATTAAAATTTGACTAATTTGTTCAACAAATGTATGTTCCAATCTTTCTAACTTTACACTCATCACTATTCCTTCTTTCCTGTTTTAAGTATATCATAGCAGACAAAAAAAAGATAGGCTTTCCCTATCTTAATTTAATTTTTCACGAATCATCTTGCTTACTTCACCCATATCGAATTTTCCCTTTACTAAAGGAGTCACTTCCCTCATGATTAATCCCATTTGTTTTTGGGAAGTAGGATTAATTTTTACAAAAGCTTCTTCAATAATCTTTTCTACTTCTTCTTTGGATAAAGGTTCTGGCATATATTCACTCAAAATATCAATCTCACGTTTATAAGCCTCCGCTAAATCCGCGCGTGATGCTTTTTCAAACTCGACGATAGAATCTTTTCTCATCTTAATTTGTTTAGAAATCACATCGATGACTTCTTCATCTGATAAATCATGCTTTGCTTCAATCTTAGCAAGTTGAATAGCACTTTTTACCATTCTAATGACATTAAGTTTTTCTTTATCTTGACTTTTCATTGCTGTTTTGACATCATCATTAATTCTTTCTGCTAAAGTCATTTCCTTCATCTCCCTTAAGCCGCATATTTTTTACTAGCCATTTTACTTGTTCTATTAGAATAGTTATTTTTTTTACTATTCTTTCTAGAATTAATGGTATTCTTTTTCTTTTCTTCTCTTCTTCTAACTCCAGGTTTCTTGTATTCTTTTTTATCTCTTAGTACAGAAAGGGTTGGGGCCGATTGCGTTCTAAGGATTCTAAGAGCTCCGTCGATATTATTATTTCGAACATTTACTGACATTTCTATCCCTCCCTTCTGATTCAGTAACAATTATAACATCAAATGTTGAAATAAACAAGAATTTTTACTGGGTTTTCTTTGATTTAGACAATATTTTGTTATTTTTTATTCCTAAATGTAAAATACTTAACTTTATTTTTTCTAAAGAATAAGTTTAAAATGGAAAAAAGAACCTAATTTTTTTTAGATTCTTCCTTTTTCTTTTTCATTTCTTTCTTTTTGGCGACTACTTTTTCATCTAATCGCTTAGTAACAAATGATATTGTTTCCCGATCAATTTCATTACCATTTCTATCATAGGATGCTACTCTAGTTGAAGAAGCCAAATCATGGAGTCCTCTTCCATCCATTCTAATCATTACCGTCAGAATAATAATAAATTCTAAATAATAATTAATATCATAGAAAATAGATGTAATCTGATAATAGTTATTGCTATTTAAAACAAATACTCCAATTAACTTAACGAGATAATAAAGGGGTTGATACAAGAATATTGCTCTAATCAAATAACTTAAAAGAGATACTTTATCACCATCATCCCGACTATTTACTATTTTCAAACGAAATAATTTCTTTCCTAAAGTCTGACCAGAAGTATAATAATTAAATCCGACAAAATAGAAAAGTGTCACAATTAAATAAATAACAAAATAACAAATTGAATTTCTCTCAACATTATAATATTCTTTTTTGTAGTTTTTCATATAATACTTATCAATATTTTTGTTTATCTTATTATATTCATTCTTAGTAATTTTCTTATCATCATAATATTCTTTTAAATATTTTTGATAATCACTACTAATACTTACTAACTTATTATATTCTTTTTCTGTAATTTTTTCGTCTTTAAAAGCGGATTGTAGTTCCATTTTAAATTCAGTGTACTCTTTCAAATGATTAGAATATTCCTGATAATATTGATTATAACGGTCTAACTGATGATTAATTAGCGGTATCCCTGATAGGCACTGCGTAATAATCATTACCACCATAATATCAATCATATAAGCAAAAAGACGTTTCAGTATTTTTTTCATAAAAAACTCCTAATTTTCTGAAATTACATCACAAATCAAATTACTAATCTCCGTTGGATTATCAATTGGAAGTCCCTCAATTAATCTTGCTTGTGCATATAATATCTTTGTATATTTTTCTAATTCTTCTCGATTATTTGCATATAAATCTTTAATTTTCTTACTAATTGGATGATTCTCATTAATCTCCATAATCATTTTTGCATTCACTTTATTATCATTTGGAAGAGCATTTAAAACTTTTTCCATACTAGTAGATAGTTCTCCTTCAGTAGTTAAGCAAACAGGATGTTTCTTCAAACGATGCGTAAATTTAATATCTGAAATATTATTACTTTCTAATACTTTTTTCATTTCTTCAAACATCTCTTTTGCATTCTTATTTGCGTCTTCTAGTTCCTTCTTTTCTTCTTCACTATCTAAATCTACGGTATCATTTGATACATTTACAAACTTTTTCGCATTATAAGTCGTTAATGTTTGAAGAGCAAATTCATCAACATACTCGGTTAAATAAAGAATTTCATAGCCTTTTTCTTTAATTCCTTCTACTTGAGGCATATTATCTACCTTATCTACACTCTCTCCACAAGCATAATAAATATTCTCTTGCCCCTCTTTCATTCTAGAAACATACTCATCCAAAGTAACTAATTTTTTCTCAGTTGAGGAATAGAACATTAATAAATCTTTTAAATCATCTTTATGCGTACCATAGTCTGCATAAACACCAAATTTAATTTGCATACCAAATGTTTTAAAGAATGACTCATAAGTTTCTCTTTCTTCTTTCAACATGGTTTCTAGTTCTTTTTTGATTTTCTTCTCAATACTTTTAGCAATTAATTTTAGAGAATGATTTTGTTGTAAAATTTCCCTAGAAATATTTAAGGAAATATCTTCTGTATCGACAAGACCTTTTACAAAACTAAAATAATCCGGCAACAAATCAGCACATTTATCCATAATTAGAACACCACTAGAATATAGTTGTAATCCTTTTTCATATTCTTTAGTATAAAAATCATATGGCAAATGACCTGGAATATATAAGAGAGCATTATAACTACATTGACCTTCTACCTTAGTATGAATTGTTTTTAGAGGTTTATCATAATCAAAGAATTTAGAACTATAGAAATTTTGATATTCTTCTTCTGTAATATCTTTTTTCTCTTTCTTCCATAGAGGAATCATACTATTTACTGTTTCTTCTACGACCTCTTTTTCATATTCATTTTCACTTCCCTCTTTTAATTTAGAATGCTCTACCATCATTTTTATTGGATAGCGAATATAATCTGAATATTTTTTGACGATGGATTCTATACGATAAGTATCTAGAAATTCACTATAATTTTCCTCATCCGTATCTTCTTTGATCGTTAAAGTAATTGTTGTACCAATTTCTTCTCTCTTTCCTGGCTTAATTTCATATCCATCAGCGCCTTCACTTTTCCAAATATAAGCCTTATCAGAGTCTACTGATTTACTCTCTACTTTAATTTTATCACTTACCATAAAGGCAGAATAAAATCCTACTCCAAATTGACCAATGATATCAACATCTTGTCCATCTTTTTTCTCAAGCATCTTTTTAAAATCTAACGAACCACTTTTCGCAATGGTTCCCAAATTATTTTCTAATTCTTCTTTGGTCATTCCACAACCATTATCAGATATTATTAATTTTCTTTTTTCTTTATCAATATCAATATGAATGGCAAAATCTTCTTTTTTAACCTTCAAAGAATCATCTGTTAATGCACGATAAGCTAGTTTATCAATCGCGTCACTTGCATTGGATAATAATTCTCTTAAAAATATCTCTTTATTCGTATAAATAGAATGAATCATTAAATCTAATAATTTTTTTGATTCAGCCTTAAATTGTTTTTTCTCTTTCTTTTCTTTTTTCTCTTTATCTTTTTCCATAAATGTCCCTCATTTCTAGTTAAATTCTTAACTAACATTAATAATAACACCTTAATTAGCAATTGTCAATTTATATTGCTAATTTTAATGATGAATCGTGAATTTGAAGAGGGCAAGAGTTATCGTTTCATTAAATAGAGAAAGCGTTACTGTTTCAGTTAAATAGGAAAAATTTTAAATACTCTTATACAAAAAGAAAAAAACAGCAATCAATTGAGTATAACTTTATCTATTTATTATCAATTTTGTGGACTAAAATATTGGGAACTCTCTTTATTTTATATCGTTTTATTTTTTTGCTGAATGAAAAGATAAAATAAAGAAAAAAGGATTATTTTTTAGAAAGATTGGGACAGTTAAGAATATTTATCATATCTTGTTTTATATCATTAATTAATCTTTGATCATGGATTAAAATATTATATTCAAAATTATAATGCAGGCTATAATAATCTAAGTTAACATTGCCAACACTAGCGATTTTATCATCAATTAAAATTACTTTTCCATGAATAAATCCCTCTTGATAAAAATAAAATTGAATATTTTTCCCTCTAAGAAAAAAAGCATATAAACGACTAAAAAAATAAATTATCTTTTTATCAGGAACACCAGGGAGAATAATTTTAATTTCTACCCCACGCCTTGCTGCTTTAATGAGCGCATCTCTTATTTTTTTAGGAGGTAGAAAATAAGGCGTATATATAAAACAAGTATTCTTAGCATCACCAATTAAAGAAGAGAACACTTCTTCACTAATAAAAGAAGTACCAAGAGGATTATCACCATAGACACAATATTTCCCTTTTTCTTCTGAATTGGTTTTAAAATAATACTTCCAATAGTCTTCTCTAGAAGAAGTAATTGCATTCCAAAAACTAAGAAACATTACCGTAAAGCCCCAAACCGCATGTCCCTTAAAAGACACCCCCACATCCTTAAAATCACCATACGGCCTTATTAAATTTAAGTACTCATCTCCAATATTCATCCCTCCAGTAAAAGCAATAGCCCCATCAATGATGACTACTTTTCTATGTAAATGTCGATTATGAAGTGTTCCCATCAAGTGACATTTCTGATAATAAGGCTGACACAATATCCCAATTTCATTTAAAGAAGAAGCAAAATGAGGAGGTAATTTCTTAGCACTAACCAAATTATCATAAATTATTCTAACCTCTACTCCCTGTTTTCTTTTTTCCTTTAAAATAACAAAGATCTCTTCCCACATAATTCCGGGAGCAATCGAAAAAAATTCTAAAAAAATAAATCTTTTAGCCAGCCTTAATTCTTTTAATAAAGAAGTAAACCAATCTAGAGTAGTATCAAAATAAACACCTTCTCCACTACTTAGATAGTAATGAAAAAAAGAAGAAGGTAAATACTTCTCTAAAGTTGTATCTATCTCCTCACTTTCTTTTAAAAAGAAATATTTTAAATCACTATCTATCTTATTCTTTATTCTCTCTAATAATCTATCCCGAAAAAGCAAAGTAATCACCTCTTCTTTATTATGGATAAATTAAAACGATAAATACCAATAAAAGAAAACAAAAAGAAAAAGGAAAGATCAGTATTTTTCCTAAAACAAAGTTAATTGTTCATTTTTTACCCGGTAACTTTGACCATTTTTTAATGAAACAATGTCCCCTTCTTCTAAGTTGCCAATTAATAATGGAGAGTCATCATCATGCTTCCCATAGTTATTCATTACATTTTCACGGTTTGTATTGGCATAGCAATACTTGCAAAAGTGAAGGCAAGTATCATAAGCCCCAATATCAGAGCCCATAAAACACTGGCACCCTTCACGTGCATTTTTAACATTGGGAAATTCTAGTTTGTAAGGAACAGTACGCATGATAATTTCTTTACTCTTACAACCCGTACAGTTGATACCATATTCTTCTAGAAAAGCACCTTCACAACAAGCATATAGAGAAATGCCATATTTTTCGGCGATTACTTTCATGCAAGTAGCGATTTTTATTTGCTCTTTTCTAGATGGACAGATTAAATCAGGGGCATTTCTTTTTACTTTCTCATAAAGATCGAGAAAACTAATAACACAAATATTGGTATATTCGCTTAAACTTTTAGCAATTTTTTCAAATTCTTGGAGATGTCTTTCTATTGTATATTCATGTGTTAAAAATATTGGGTCGTAGCGCCATCCAACAAAACTATTGGGTAGTTTTTCTACTAATTTTTTAAAAGAGGAAATGACTTCTTCTGTGGGAGGAACGTTGAATTCAATTTTCTTATCATATGGCGTAATGGTTACATACCATAGCATATTATATTTTTTTAATTCCTCTAAGTAAGGTAACATTGGTTTAGGATTTTTTGTGCAAAAATCAATACAATCAATAACGTCAGGATTTAATCTATATTTAGTTACTTGCTTAGGATAATAAGGATTTCTTACCATGACATAACCTTCTCTAATTCTATTTATCCACCACTTTGCATAAAAAGCTGGAATATCCGTCCGCATTCCTGTTGAAATAATCATTTTTCTTTCCTATATAAAAAGCAATTCTTATCATGAGAATAAATGATACCTATTGCTTGTAAGTAAGAATAAATAATGGTAGAACCTACAAATTTCATTCCTCTTTCTTTTAAATCTTTACTAATTCTATCCGATAATTCATTAGTCGTCTTTCCTACTTCATTTATGATTTTACCCTTCGTAAATGTCTCTAGATAATGATAGAAGGTTCCATATTCTTTTTTGATTTCTATAAATATTTTAGCATTATTAATACTTGCTCTTATTTTTAATTGATTTCTGATAATTTTTTTGTTTTGCAATAATTCTTGTACCTTTTCTTCTGAATAGTTGGCAACTTTTTCGACATTAAAATTATCATAAGACGCTTTAAAATCATCTCTTTTATTTAATACACATTCCCAAGATAGTCCTGCTTGAAAAGACTCTAGAATAAGCATTTCAAATAGATAATCATCATCGGTATTTAATCTTCCCCATTCTTTATCATGATACTCTATATATTTTTGATTTTCTAAATTACACCATTTACATCTTTTCATTTTTATCTTCCTTTAATATTTTCTTTTTGAACTTCAGAATATTTTTCTAAAATTGAATGGATAGCCTTTTCTTGCATCCACTTTTCCATAAGTAATTTTTCTTCTGGTAATTCGAGTGCATTAGCGATATCGTAAATCAAAAATTCATTACTACAGCGACTGCTACATGTTTTTAGTATTTCTAAAAAATACTGAATTGAATCTTTTTTAGAAATGTTGTATTTTTCTGAAATAGCTTCCATTATGCCCCGAACAAAAAGATAAGAAGATAAATAAGATAGTCTAAAAGAACAAGATTTACCTGGTAAAATTGGATCATCTCCATAAGTTCTTTCTCGTGATTTTTTTAGTAATTCTTTCATACTATACATTTTACTTTTATCTAAACTAACTAAAACTTCTTGATGAGATAAGAATTCATCTTCTAAGTCTAATCCAAATAATGGCAATGCCTCTGCAACACCTTCAGAAATTACTTGATTTCCTGCCATAAACTGTCCAAGAATAATATGCGAAAGTTCGTGAATTTCATTTTCTAATCGATCAATTTCTTTATTATTAACATCTTTGTTTTCTAAACAATTTTGACTTAGACCAAACGCTAAATTAAATCCATCTAAATCATAGCAAGTAACAGGTTTTCCTCCACCATTTTTTCCTTTTGCAAATAGAGATGGAATTTTTAATAACTTAATAAAATCATCATCTGGAACAATATAAAGATAAAGAATTGGATTGGCACTAGCCGGATATTTTATCTGTAGTTGTTCTAACATTTCGAATTCTTTTTGAAGTCTAATCAAATAGTTTGTATATACTCCTTTATCATATTTTTTTGCTAATTCACTTGATAATCTTACTTTAATTTTATTACTAAATACCCTTAATTCTGAATTTTTTATATATTCTCTTAATTCATCTCTTTCATACATTTTTTCTTCCTCCTTTATTGGTTACTTTTTCTTCTCCTTTGGCATTTTAAATTTTGAAATATCATTTCCTTCTACTTCTAGAAGAGCAATCTTATTTTGAATACCTCCTCCATAGCCAGTTAGATTATTGTCTGCACCTACTACTCGGTGGCAAGGAACAATAATGCATATTGGATTGGCACCAACGGCACCACCTACTGCTTGAGCAGACATCTTTTTTCCAGTTAAAATACTAATTTTTAAAGCAATATCTTTATAAGTTATGACTTTCCCATAGGGAATCGTGAGCATAATATTGGTAACCATCTTCCGAAAAGGAGTTAAGTTTTCTATCCTATACTTTGGGGTAAAATTAGGCTTTTCTCCTTTAAAATAAATTTCTAAATAGCGAATTGTCTCCTCAAATATCGGTAAATCTTTTTCGACAAATTTCTCTTGATGTTTTTCCTCGTCAGGAGAATCTTCAAACCAAAGCCCTGTTAAATATTCTCCATCACTTTTTAAATGAATTTTCCCGATTTTTGATAAATATGTTTTATGATAAGTCATTTCTCCACTCTCCTTTTTGGTTAAAATACTTAAATAGAATCATTCTTTATCAAAAAGAAATGGATAGGTAAGTATTTTTTCTTTAATGAATATTAATTTTCAGATTTCTATTCTTTTTCTTCCATTAACTCTACTTCATGACCATTCTTTTTAAGTATTTTGATTAAATCTTCTGTTTTTAAGAATATTGTTGCCGTATTTTCATTAGGATGTATGCCTATCATACCGGGAGAGTTAAGAAAATCTTTATCTAAGAAAAATTTTACTTTGTTATTTTTATCATTAAGTAAGCCAAATGGCGTTACTGAGCCTGGAGTTAGTTTCAAGTATTCTTCTAGTTCAGAAGGAGATGCAAAAGTTAAGGGACGTGTTTGGTAAACTTTACGAAATTCTTTTAAATTTACTCGTTTTTCTCCCCTGATAGTAATTAAATAAAATTCTTGCTTTTTATCATCTCTTACTAAGATATTTTTGGCATCCAAGTTAGGATATGGTAGTTTTATCGAATCTAAATCTTCCATCGTATAAACTGCTTTATGGTTAATTACTTCATAAGAGATATTTTTCTCATCCAATAATTGATAAATTTCTTCTTTGTTCATCTTCTTTTCTCCTTGTTGGTTAAAATACTTATCTTTATTTTTCTTTTTTTATCATCATTTAAAACTATTTTAGTATTTTTCCTTTTTTAAAGGATACTATAAAAGATTAATGATAAAGAATCCCTTACTTAATTATTAATTATTTATAATATGTTAATTTTTATATTAATGATTCAAGGAAAACTGCAACTCCATCTTCATCATTTGATAAAGTAGTATAATCGACTAGTTTTTTTATCTCATCGGAAGCATTTGCAACAGCAACACTTAACCCAGCAGTTTCAAACATAGAAATATCATTTTTATCATTTCCGATAGCAATTGTGTTCTCAATAGGAATTTTTAAATAATTGCTTAAAAATTTTAATGCATTGCCTTTAGAACATCTAAAATTTGCAACACTAAACCATTTTTCTTCATATGAACTATTTTCACTAATTTCATCAACAAGGTGTAATTCACTAATATGAGAAATTTTTTCTTTTTCTAGATAAATTTCATCTTCTTTTTCATCAATAAACATACATTGCTTGATATCACATGATGCTAATTGGTTAACATAATCATTATTATTCAATAGTATCTGTTTAGGATTGCGCACTTCCTTTGTAACATATTCTATATTTTCTGTTGTTAAAATTAATCTAATATCACTAACAAACGCATCTTCGACTAATTTAATCACCAAATTTTTATCAATAAATGAATTTAACAAAACTTCTTGTTTAAAGCTGTCATATATTTCTGCACCATTAGAAGAAACAATTATACAATTTGCACTAGAATCTTTCATAACTTCTAGAGTTTGATAACGTGGACGAGCTGTACATATAATGATAATATTCCCGGCTTTCTTATTATCACGAATTGCTTTTTTTGTTCTTTCTGAAATTGTACCATTTGACTTTTTTAAAGTACCATCAGAATCAATTAAAATTAATTTTTTATTTATCTCAAAAAGAAATTGTTTCCTATTAGAAATGCATTTAATGCCTAGCTCAGTCAACACCTTCTTTAAATTTGTATATTTATTACTATTAGGTATATATGCATATTTTGGCTTTCTTTGATAATGAATAAAGTGTTTTTTTAATTTTAATATTTCATTTTGATATACATTATTTTCATTGTAATAATATGCAAATAGTGTCTTTGTTTTTTCTATATAATCATTAGAAAAATGAGACAAATCATAATTAAGACGTATCGGCATTAATTCAACACTATCTAAATTAAATAAATTTTGAATAATAAATTCTTCATCATCTTCTATAATAGCAATTATCTGTCTATTATGCAAATTTTTCATTTCATTAAAAATATCATAATCTTCCATATTATAAATCTGAACTAGCCTTTAAGAATTCATCCCATATTAAAATCATATCATCAAGAGCAGAATTATTTTCTTTGGTTGTTTTTTTATTTTCAATTAAAGTATTTCTTAAATCATTTACATTTACATATCGACACTCATAATTTTGCACTAATTCATTAGAATCTAAATTTTTCTTAGAATCATCGTAAATAAGGTCACAGTAAACAACATAATAATATATTTCAACTAATCTATTTTTCCCACTATCATGATAATTCTTACAGTAATACTTTATAGCATAAAATAAATCAATTTTTTCTGTATCAAGAGATATTCCAGTCTCTTCTAGTATTTCTCTTTTTAAGCCTTCTTCCAACGTCTCGTTTTTTTCTAAGTGTCCACCGGGAAATTCATAATGTTGCAATCCATTAGAATAACACATTAATACCTCATTCTTTGAATTAATAAGGATAGCACGCGCTCGAGTCGTTTTTTCATCGATTTCTTTTGGAGAAATGTTATCATAATTATAAATTTTTTCAATAGTTTTCATTTTATCACCTCTTATTTTTTATTTTAATTAAAGAATAATAATCATTTGGATTTATATTATAACTTAATGATGATTGAGCAATATTTAAATTTTTTGATGCACTAGTAAATCCATTGTAATAAACAACATAATAGAAATATTTAAATAAATTTAAATTAAAATTGTTCATGGAAACACTCCTCCCAAAAGTAAATAATTAAATATAGTATACCATGAAAAAAGCAGATTTCTTAAAAAATTTGCTTATTTACTCATTACTTTTTTTGCCCAACCTCTCCTCTTACATTTAGGACATTTTAAATATCTCGTTGTTGCCATATGAGGAGCAAAGACTGCTTCTTTATAGGTAGGAATAAACTTATCATGGCAAGTTTTACATTCATAATATCCCGCGTCAACTTCTAATTTTAACCAAGCAAAGGTTGTGATTACAAAGATTAAAGTTGCTAGAAAGATAATCGTTCCAAGAAGTGGTCCTTCTTCTAAAGTAAAACCTGCTAATAAGATTAGTCCTGTATAAAAGATAGTAGATATCATTAATCCAATTCTTTCCGAAAAGATTAACTTTTTATTTTTCTCTTCATCTTGTCTTGCTAACTCTAATAATAATTTTTCATTTTTTTCTTGATAATCTTTCATTTCTATTTTCTCACCATTTAGAAGTTCATTGACCGTAATTCCTAAAATATTACATAACTCTAGCATAATTCCAGCATCTGGTAGAGACAATCCTCTCTCCCATTTAGATACTGCTCTATCAGTAATAGATAACTTTTCTGCAAGTTGCTCCTGGGTTAGATTCTTTTTGTGCCGACATTCTTGAATAAATTTTCCAATTCTTTTTAAATCCATAAACTTCCTTCCTTTCAACCTTATTTTACGCTAAATATTTTTCTATTTACACATACTGTTGGTTTGGTTGATGAGAAAATACTTAAATTTATTTTTATTATAAGTGATAATACTTTATCATAGAATCATATTCTTTATCAATTAGTTCATCAAATTCATTTCCCATTTTAATACTTAGTTCTAATAACATTCCATCATATACTAAAACTTTTTTAAACGGAATAACCGAAGTCATTACAATATGAGGTAATTCATTATAAGGGATAATATTATCTATATTATCATTTATACCTTTTACCATATATATTCTATCTCTTTCCATAAATGCTGTATATTCTAGCTCATATTTAGAAATAATAAATATACTTCTGATTCCTTTTTTAAATTCATTTGCGATACTCAATTCTTCTTGATTAAATTTATATGGATTATCTAAACAAAATTCTTCCGTAATTTCTGCTTTATTCTCCCAATACTTATCTACAATATCTCTAATCTCATATGGATTGATACCATTATGATTGTAAATTTTGATGTGAGAATTGATTTTGTACTTTTTATTGGTAAATTCTAATAGGCAAAAATATATTTTATAAAATAATTTTGCCTCTTTTTTAGAAAGACAAGCATTTTGTTGTTTTACATATTTTTTTGTTTTATTCATTTTAAGGTTTATTTCTTTAACTTTTATTTCTTTTGCTTCATTAGGGGTTAAACCATTTAATGCTCCTGATGGCATTTCGTCCATAGCGTCATCTAATGTTTTAAAAAATTTAGTTAAGTTGGTATGCTCTAGTGCTGGGACACTTTGAATGGATTCTTTTAAAGAAGTTCTATCCATATTTAACACGGCATACTCTCTAATCGTTTCAATTGCAGATTGCCAAAAGAATGGTAATTTTTCTAATTCATTCAGAAATTTTTTGATTTTTGGATTATGAATATCAAAATCATGATAAAATAGGGTTTTATATTTTTTTAAATCTATTTTACAACTTCCTGCTATTCCTTGCTTCTTTTTTTGTTCTTCTAACTCATCTTCTATACCACAATAATCTTGATAAACGGCAAGAGGAATATTTTCCCCTAAGCCATCAATATTTTTACCTTCAATAAATACATAATAATTAAATAATTTATTATTTAGCATATAATTCCATATCACTTCAGAATCTATGTTTGTTACTCCTGATGCAAATTGACATACTGTATCCAATAATGCTGAACCTTGCATTTTGCAATAACTTACTAACAATTCATTTAATTCATCGATTTTCTTTTTCTCAGTCCAATTTACTTTTTTTAAAGCTTGCTTAACTTTATCTATCATTTCTTCTGGAATATGACTTTCTTTATAGTGATCATATTCAAGTAAGAATTTTTGACACAAAGTTTTTCTTTCCCAATCATATTTATCATCTAGATACTTTATTTCTAATACCATTTTTAAGTATTTTAATTCTCTTGTTGTACAAATATCAATAATATTTTCGGGGTTATCATAAACTTTATATATGGCATCTAACATCTTTGTTTTTGATATTTTCTCGTAATCTTTAAAACCTCTTACAATTCTTGTATATTGTTTATAAACATATTCTTTTCTATATCCGTTTATTCTATCATACATCTTCATCTTCTATTACTCCTAACATATTTAATTTTTATCAAATTTTCTTAAAAATACTGATAAGGATTTTAATTTATCAATAAAATATTAATCTTAATAAACATTTAAAATTAATTTTAAGTATTTTTCTTTTCTACTTCTCTTTCTATCCAAAAGATAATAACTTCTACAATATAATCTATTTCTTCTTTGGATAATTCTTTTCCTTTTTGGATATGATGAATTCTTTCCAAGCAACCTCTACAGCAACATCCCGTTGCGTGCTGAGCAATGAATACGGGGTGAACTTGTCTCATAGGAGTTTGTTTGCCATCATTTTTGGGGCTTTTAGAACCCAGTCTTTTACTAACTAATTCATAAGCATCTTTTCTAATTTTGTCGATTCCTTTTTCTTTTGTGTACAAAATCATTTTACTATTTAAATGGAATGAACCTCTAAATTTTGTTTTAGATAAAGAATCTAATAATTTTGGAATATCTCTATTCATTTGTCTCTTCCCTATCTTTCGTTACTTCTGCAAATTGATAATGAATTACTTTTGCTAAATCTTTTAAATCAACCTCTACTTGATAGCCAATTTTTCCTCCACTAAAAATGAAAGAAGAAAAATTTTTGGCAGAAGAGTCAATAATAACTTGAAAAGGCTTCTTTAATCCAATCGGAGAACATCCTCCATGGACATAACCAGTTAAAGGGAATAATTCTTTTTGAGGAATCATCTCAATACTTTTCTCTCCTACACTTTTTGCACATTTTTTAAAGTCTAATTCTTCTCTAACGGGAATCATAAAGACATAATTTTTCTTTGACTTGGCTACGGTTACTAGTGTTTTAAAGACTTTTCTTTCATCTTCATTTAACACTTTAGCCACCTCTATTCCACTTATTGCAGAAGTATTGCCATAGAAGTATTCTTGATACTTAATTTTCTTTTGATCTAATATTCTCATTACATTTGTTTTTTCTTGTTTCATTCTATCACCAACAATTTATCTTTAAGTGAATTTAATCTACTCTTTATCTAACTCTTCCATTGTGTAAGTAGAATATCCTTCATATTGATAACTCGCATCAATTCCTTTCATAAACACTTGACGGTCATTTATTTTAGAAGTCAAAGCATTTTTTAGTAAAAGCATAATTTCAACATCTTTAATTGGACTTCTTTCCATAGCAAGTAAGTAATCTTCTTTATTTATCTTGCTCCAATCAATAACCTTCTTTAATTGTTTTTTTAAAATCATATCTAACCAAATTCTAGTACTTCTTCCATTTCCTTCACGAAAGGGGTGTGCGATATTCATTTCCACATATTTTTTTACAATTTCTTCAAATGTTTTCTCTGGCATATTATCTATTTTATTTAGGACATCTTCTAAATACATACTTGAAGCAAACCGAAAAGTTCCTTTAGCAATATTTTCTTTTCTCATTTTACCAGCAAATGAATAAATATCATGAAATAAAAATTCATGAATCTTCGAAAGTCCTTTAAATGTGCCTACCTCAAACTCATCAATCTTTTTTGTATCAAATAGTTCCATAGCTTTTAATTTTGTAATTCTCTCTTCCTCACGAGCAAGGTCATAAGAGTTCTTTATTCCAAGTTTATTTTCTAACATACTTGTCCTCCTTATGATTAATATTTTATCAAAAATCTAAGAAAAAGTCTTTAGTTTTGGGTTTATTTTGGATAGAAAATACTTCAATAGTTTTTTCTTTTTAGATAATTATCAATAACAAAAAGAACCATATTTGATAAAAATAATGATTCTTTAATTTTTCTTAACAGTAAAAAGGTTGTTTTCTAGCGTAAAACAAATTATCAAAGAATAGACTTAGAAAGTATTTTATTTTTATTATCTATTTAAAACTATTCCTTTTGTATTTTAATAGTAAAGTAATTTATTGATAATTATCTGTGAAGGCTTTAATTTCTTTATCAGTTGGTGTTGAAGAAAATCTTTGGCCTTCTCTCCAGTTTCCTCCTTTAGCCATATTCTCTAATAACTTGCCACTTTGGCCAAGTCCAGATGAAGCGGATGTACAAAATGGAATAACAGTTTTTCCCGTAAAATCATTTGCTTTAACAAAGGTATTTACTGGCCAAGCCGCGATTCCCCACCATATTGGATAACCAATCAAGACTGTATCATAACTTTCCCAATTTTCGACTTTGGTTGTTGTTAGTTCTACATTTCTTTTGGATTCATCAGCGTGTTCTTTTGAAACTCTAGAGTTTTCATTGCTCCAGTTTAAGTCTTCTGAAGTATATACTTCTTTAGGGACTATTTCAAATATATCTGCACCTAAGTTATTAGCAATTTTTTTGGCTACTTCTTCAGTATGCTTTTGAGCAGAATAATAAACAACTAGAATTTTCTTTCCTGTAGTGGTATTTTGGTTAGTATTACTATCATTACTATCGTTACTATTATTTTCATCATCATCTAGAACAGTTCCACTATTTTGATTTCCATTATTATTTAGTTCACTGTTTTTAGATTTTTCATTAAATAAATAATAAGCTCCTGCACCTACTACAACAATTAAGAGTAGAGTGATTACTACTATCATACTTTTTTTCACTAGTATTCCTCCTTACCAATTTTTCTTGTCTTTACGACAATCTTGATTATTTCTTCTTGATGCAACTATCTCATCAAACCACTCTACCATTTTAGGATCTTGATGGTTAAAGAATAAACTGTTGTTGGTATCTAATTTGTTAATTTCTTCCATATCGTCTTTTGAAAGTTCAAAATCAAAGACATTAAAGTTTTCTTCTATTCTTTCTATATGAGTTGATTTACAAGCAATAATAACACCTCTTTGAATTAACCATCTAAGCATGACTTGAGCAGAAGATTTATTGTATTTCTTTCCAATATTTACTAGTGTTTCATTTTCAAATAAGCCATTTCTTCCTTCCCCAAACGGAGCCCATGCTTCCATTTTTACGCCATATTTTTCCATATTTTTTTGGGCTTCTACTTGTGCATTCAATGGGTTTACTTCGACTTGATTAATGGCTGGTATAACTTGGCGACCAAATAAGCAAATATCACTTAGACGATCTGGATAGAAGTTCGATACGCCAATGGCTTTAATTTTTCCTTCTTGATATAATTCTTCTAAAGCACGATAAGCACCATAATAGTCCGCGAATGGTTGATGAAGTAAGACTAAATCAATATAATCTGTCTTTAATTTTCTTAAAGATTCCATAACGGATTTTTTACAATTTTCATAGCCATAATTATCTATCCATATTTTGGTAGTGATAAATAACTCATTTCTTGGGATTCCACATTCTGCGATTGCTTCTCCTACACCTTCTTCATTAAAGTAACTTTGAGCGGTATCAATTGCTCTATACCCTACTTTAATGGCATCCAAAACACACCTTTTTGTATCCTCGGCTGGGATTTGATATACCCCAAATCCTAGTATTGGCATTTCTATGCCATTATTTAATTTTACATATTCCATAAAATCATCCTTTCTTTCTTTTTAGAAAATCTGTTGACTTCTAAAATTGATTACACTATAATTGTAACTGTCGGGAGTAGCACACGGTCAAGTGCTTTTCATGAATTTTTTAAAATTTTTTAAGTGAAAAATACTGAATGAGAAAAATCGAAGGAGATGAAGAATTTGGCTGAAGTAGAGAATTATTCAATGAAACAAGTATGTGAAAAGACAGGACTTACCTATGATACTTTAAAATTTTATTGTAATGAAGGATTAGTTCCTAATGTAAAAAGAGATAAAAATAATTATCGTATCTTTAATGAAAATGATATTAACTGGATTAATAGTCTTTCTTGTTTAAAGAAATGTGGAATGAGTATTACTGAAATGAGAGAATACTTAGATTTATGTTTAGAAGGAGAAAGTTCTATTCCCAAGAGAAAAAAGATTCTTGATCATAAATTAAAGGAACTAGAACAAAAGAGTCAAGAAATACAAGATAGCATTCATTATATCCACCTAAAGCATCAGTTTTATGATGACGTTTTAGAGGGAAAAGTAAAATATTTTAGTTATTTAATAGATACCAAAAAAGAAGATAAAAATAGTATAAATCTTTAATTAAATTTTATACATTTTATCTTCTTTTTATTTGTTGCGATACTTTTTTCCATATTCTCGCATTAAATCAATTATTGGTTTTAATTCATTACCCTTTTTTGTCATGGAATATTCAACTTTAGGCGGAACAACGGGATAAACTTTTCTTTGAATGATTCCATCTTTTTCGAGTTCTCTTAAATTCTCAGTCAGTACTTTGGCACTTATCCCCTTCACAGTTCTTGTTAGTTCATTATATCTTTTTGTTCCTTCCATTAAATCTCTTAAGATTAGGATTTTCCACTTATTCGCAATCATTGAAGCTGTATATTCAACAGGACAATCGGTATAAAGTTTTCGCATCATTTTCACTTCCTACCTTGATTATAACACGAGATAATCCTTTTTGTAAGTATCAACTTTAATCCATAATTGCATCATTTTCTGTATAATGAGTTAATGAATTTTCTTTTACTTGGATACAAGCGTAAGTTATTTCTTCATCAGAGGAAGCAAAGAACTGTCTTTTTCCTTTTGGAGAGATTTTAATGACATCTCCCTTTTTTACTTCTACAGATTCTTCATCAATCTTTAAAGTTCCTTTTCCATCCATGATAATATAGATTTCTTCATTTTCTTGATGAGAATGAACAAATGGTACACTTCCTCTTGCTGGTAGTGTATTAATGCTAACCTCTGCTCCAGTTAATTCTAACATTTGATGGAATTCAGTTCTTGCTCCATCAACATGTCCTATTTTATAATTTTTCATTTTTTTAGTCTCCTTTCCTTTTCTTCTTTATCTTACAATAAAATAGAAAAAAAGGTAAGTATGCACTTTTTCGTTAGCTACTTACCTTTTGGTATAAATTGAAGCTTTATCAGTATTTTCACTTTTTAAAGTTTTTGACATAATCACATATCATTTTAACAACAATTTCATTTCCTATCTTAGCATCAATACATAAATCATAATTATTTTTATCTCCCCAAACTTGGTTTGCTATTACCCCATAATAGACTGACCTCGCTTTGTCTGAATTTAAGATATGATTTTTTGCCTCTTTTTCATTATCTCCATAATTTTTCATCACATTTTTAATTTTATAATCCATCGGTGCATAAATAAAAATTTTGATTAAATTCTCATTTTCATTTAATATATAATCCGCACATCTTCCTACGATTAGGGCATCCCCTTTATTTGCAATTGCTTTAATTACTTTGGATTGATGAACGATTGCTTCTTTTTTAGCATCTAAGGATAAAAACTGGTTATCGATTTCTTCTTCTGAATCATTATTATCTACCATGTTATTTTGAATTGCAAATGCTTTTATTTCTTCTTTATCATAAAAAGGTATATTTAAGCCTTTTGCAACTAATCTTCCTATTTCTTTTCCGTTAGTACCATGTTCCCTAGATATAGAAATAATTAAATTATTTTTAATTTTACTACTTTTTATCACTTTTATTTTCTTATGATATGAATCTTTTAAAATGAATAATGAAATAATTGAAGTTAAAAATTCAGCAATAGGAAATGTCCACCAAACAATTTCTGTTACATTACTTGATTTTGTAAATAAATATGCTATTGGAAAAACAAATATAACAAGCCTTAATAAAGAAATAATTAATGGCCTTAACGCATATCTTATTGATTGCAACACGCCTTGAATAGCTACAGAAATTCCCATAAAAACAAAGCCAATACTAGAAATTCTTAATGCAATTACGCATACTTTGATGATTTCTTTTGTACTTCCCCCTGCTATTCCAAATAAGTTTGCTAATGGATAAGCAAATATTTCAAATAAAATACTAATGATTAAAGTGACGATAAAAGTATCAATGATTCCATATTTTATACAATCATCTATTCTTTCTTTATCTTGCATACCATAATTAAATGATAATATTGAAATAATTGTATTGGATAAACCAAATGCTGAGAATAACGCAATTTGTTGGATTTTATAGTAAATACCAAATGAGCCAATTAATACCGTTTGATTAACTTGGGCTAATCCTAATATTGCATTCATTCCAGCCATCATTACAGCAAGTAAAGCTTGCATTAATGCTGCTGAAATACCAATACGATAAATTCCTTTAATTAGGTTAATATTAGGTTTTATATATTTCACATCACCGTCAATTTCCTTATTCTTTTTATAGTGAAAATACATGGCGATAAATAATGAGATAAACTGACCAATTACAGTAGCCCATGCTGCACCTGCAACTCCCATATTTAATGGATAAATAAATACATAATCTAATATGATATTAGTAATTGCTCCTGATACTTGTGAAATAGTAGACAGCATTGTTTTCCCTGTTGCTTGTAAAAATCTCTCATAAACAGTATACCCAATAGAGCCTAAAGATAAGCAGGTACAAATTTTTAAATAGGTTTCTCCCATTTCTATAATTTCCCTATCACTTGTAAATAAAGAAATAAACCATCTTGAGCAAAAAAGCCCAAAAATTAAGAATACAAAATAAATACATAGACTTAAAAATATTCCATTTCCTGCTATTTGATTTACTTTTTCTTTGTTGTTTTCTCCTAAACTTTTAGAAAGGATTGCATTCAGTCCAACCCCTGTTCCAACACCAATTGCTATAATCATTATCTGAATGGGAAAAGCATAGGTTAAAGCTTGATTAGCAATAGCGCCAGTAGAGCCCATATTGGCAACAAAAATACTATCAATAACATTATAAAGTGCTTGCAAAACCATGGATATAATCATTGGCACCCCCATTTTTAGAATGAGTTTATTCATTGGTGTTATCGCCATTTTGTTTTGTCTTTCTTCTTTCATAAAATCCTCCTCCTCTTAACGAGAAAAAAAAGCATAAATCCATCAACTGGATTTACGCTTCTTCTTGAAAGCCACTCGTCTCACAAAACAAATTATACTATTTTTTTAAACTTTTTTCAATAACCAAACTTACGAAAATTTTTAATTATTTCATTTTACTATATTTTATCACTTTACAAATATAAATCAATGATATTTTAAGCATAATTCAAGCATATTTTAGTTGAAACTTAATAATTGTTCTTTTCCATTTAATAAAATAGTAGTTAAATCACTAATATCTAAATATTTTAATGATTTATCATATCCTACCTTTGTATCTTCAAATGTACTAAATTTTTGATTTAATAGACCATTAATGATATTATCAATACCATCATCTACATATATATCAACAATGTACTCATTATTTAATTCAAACATTATAATTCCTTTAGTAACATTATTTGAAATGTATCTCTCATCTTTTAATAAAAATTTTGTTTTTGGATTATTAAAAAATTTAGGATGTTTAGATTTTTTTTGATTTAAAACATCTAATACTTCATAAAATATTTTAATCTCATTATCATTCATAAAATTTTTCCCCTTATAAGTTTGAACTTATATATTTGACAATCTATTTTTTCAAAACTTTTTTTAATACACAACTATCGTTTTTTTTTAAATTATCTGATAATGGCTTAGTTAATTCTCCAGAATATACTATATCTAATTCGTGTAATGCTCTAGTTATAGCAACATAAAGTAATTTCATATCTAAATTATTTTGTGATGAATAAATATCTTCACAAGCATTATTTATAATTACAGCATCAAATTCTAAACCTTTTGCAAGTTGATTAGAAATAGTACATATCCTAAATTTATCATCAGATAAGTCATCATTAATTGAAACATTTGGAATAATAATTCCTCTTTCTGCTAAATCATCGTTTAAATATCTTGATAATAAATTTGTTTTACTTATAACTGCAATTGTTTTATAACCTTTACTTTTATATTCCAAAATTCTTTTGGCAATTAAATCTGGTATTTCTTGTGGATTTTCAATTGATGTAAAACTAATTGGATTGCCATGTCTTACCACTAAATCAGATCTACCTAATCCAATGCTACTTGAAACATCATCAGCAACATTCATTATTTCAGCAGTTGTTCTATAACTTTTATTAAAATTAATTATTTTTCCACTATTGTTAAACATAACATTATTAACAGATTCCCAATTATCTATTCCTCTATAATCATAAATTGATTGGGCTAAATCCCCAAAAATACTAAATGTAGCACTTGGTAGTGATTTTTTCAAAACATAAAAGTTAAATTCTCCTAAATCTTGTGCTTCATCAACTACAACATGTTTATACTTTTCAAAATCTTTATCTGGTGATATACATTGCTTTATATACATCAAAGCAGACAAATCCTCAAAATCATAATGTCCAGATTTAATATTTGCTAAAGTTTCTTTTTTTAAGATTTTTAAATCCTTATAATTATATAAATTAAAATCATTTAACGAATTAACAAATGCTTTATATAATTTAGTAGGGGTTATTTTTGCTTTAGAAAAGTATTTTCTTAATGTACTTCTACAATTTTTAGTCAATTCCTCTCTGTCTTTAAAAAATTTAGATCTTAACTTTTCTCTTTCTTCATTTGGAGCATCTTTAAATTTTTCATAAGAATATTCACCATATCTTAAAGAAATATTATCATAATCGTTTTCTAGCCACGAACAAAGTCTATTAATAGTCATTTCTATTCTATTATTTAATGTTGAATTAAATGTTCCTTGAGTAGAGTCAAATGTTTTTTTTATATCACTACTTTTTAACACAACGAAATCGCCCAATTTTAAATCATTAATTGTAATACTTTTAAAATATACTTTTAAAAATTCATCTAACATATTTTTATATTGTATTGAACATTTAAATCTATCAACATCATTTTGTCTTTTACCACTAATACTTTCATTTACTTTTTTATCTGATGAAGAAACATCTATTTCTTCGTCTATATATAGTTTAGCAAATTGTTCAAAAGTACATTGTTCTACTCCCGAAACATCTAGTTCTGGCAAAACAGATTTTATATATTTTAAAAATACTGGATTTGGACCGATAACCAAATATTGATTTTGTTTTATAGAATTTAAATAATTATAAACAAGATATGCTATTCTATGAAGTGCAACGGTAGTTTTACCAGAACCTGCAACTCCTTGAATAATTAAATTATCTGATAAACTTTTTCTTATAACATCATTTTGTTCTTTTTGGATAGTAGAAACAATACTTTTTAATCTAGCATCATTATTACTATTTAAATATTTTTGTAATAAACTATCGTTTGAAACCAAATCTACATCGAAATAATCAATTAACTCGCCATTCTCTATTTCATATTGTCTTTTTAAGTGCATATCTCCAGTTATTGTACCAGATGGTGCCTCAAAACTACATTTCCCTACTTCAGCATCATAGTATAAAGAACTAATAGGTGCCCTCCAATCTGTAACTATTATATCATTATCTTTCATAACACCATTTTTTCCAATATAAACCGTACTTGTTTTACCATCCTCTTCAGAAGTAAAATCAATTCTTGCAAAATAAGGTCTCTCTAATGAAGTTTGGAGGTTTGAAATATGTATTTTTTTACGATCTGCTATACTCCATAATTCATCTCTGCTACCAAGAAAGTCTTTATATAATTTTTCTAAATCTATTTTTTCAACATCTAAAACTTCTTGTATTATTTCTAAAGTTTGCTCCAATTTTTCTTTTTCAATTGTTAAATCTTTCATTTTTACCCCCTCCTAGAGTTTACTTGTTTTTTATCATTAGAAAATCTTTATCTAATGATTATTGATTCAAAAAATCTTTCTTGAAATTCTGTCATTGCTCTAATTGCATCATCAGAATAATCTACACCTTTTGGTGCTACTACTAATTTATCATCATCATCATTTGTTCTATGTATGATTGCTATGACATGTCCTTCAAATTCTTCCACTGGTTCAAATACGCCAACAATATAAGCATCTAATTCTTCACCATCACCACTAATTGTATTAGGTATATACCCATAGTTCAACATATACATAAATCCATGTTTAGGATGATTAGTCCCTAGTTGTCTATCAATTTTTACGACAACATCTTTTTTTAAATAATCTTTTGCATTTGTTTTTTCCATTTTTTCCTCCAACTTTCTTTTTTGAGTTAATTGCTATGTTTAGACAATATTCTCATAATATATTATAACATCTTTTTTTATTTATTTAAAGGCTTACACAACTTATATAAAAGGATTTGCATCTGCGTTATAAACTAAATTATTTTTTTTATATAGTTTTCTAACTTTTGTTTCAATATCTTGATATTCATTAGATGAACTATCAATCTCTTTATTTACATATTCATAAATATTTGCATTTGGATATTCTTTTAAAATTGTAAGAATGCTTCTAAAAATTTCTAAATCTTTCTTTTTTAATTGCATAACATATTGATAAAAATTATTCATTGATACTTCAGAAATTGATTTAGGGGCAGTTAAAGGATCAATAGTCATATCATAAATTTCACTATGACTTTTATGCCATAATTTTAGCGAATTATATATTTTTCTAACTAGTAAATCATTAATCATATATTTATTATTATTTGATATAAAATCACTTTCCTCTAAATCATTGTTTTTTCTTAATTTTTCATTCAATTTTGTACCCTCAGCAGAGTACATTTCAGAAAAAATTCCTTTTGTTATAGCAAAATCGTATTTTTTCATAAATTCATAGTTTTCTATTAATTCTTCAAAGGTTGTTTCTTTATCAAATAAAATATATCCCATTTGAACTATATAACCATATTTTTTAAATAACTCTAGTGCATTTTCATTATCCTTTAATGTTGCCTTTTTATTCATTCTAGACAATGCAGATTGTGAGCCATTTTCAATGCCACAAGCAAACGAGAAAAATCCTGCTCTTTTTAAGGCTTTTAATACAGAATCAGTTACCTTATCAGCCCTTATTTGTCCTCGTAATTTTACCTTAATGTTTCTTCTTTCTATCTCATCTGCAAAATCTCGACACCATTTTTCATCTCTTGTACCATCAACAAATGAATCATCAACCATTTTTATGTGTGTTACACCATTTTTATATAACATTTCAATTTCATCAACTATATTTTTTATGCTTCTAGTTCGCCAAACCTTACCATCACTTAATCTAAAGAATGAAATTACAGAACAAAATTCGCAATTTCCAGAACAACCTCTTGCAGTAACCATATTTACAGATGATTTTTTATCTAAGACCACATTAATAGTATCTCTACTAGGAAACGGAATAGAATCTAAATCATCAGTAAGACATCTCATATCATTAAGTATTATGTTATTATTCTTTATATAACCAATATTTTTAACACCAATAGGTTCTTTTTCATTTAATATACTATAAGCCAATTCACAAATTGCTTCTTCACCCTCACCACGAATTATATAATCTGATTTTGCTTCTAAATATTGTTGTGGATAAAATGTAGGTCCAAATCCACCACAAACAATTTTAACATTTTTATCAGTCATCTTAAGTTTTTGTATCAATTCAATTGTTGGTGCAGTATTTGACATATATGAAGATATTCCAACAAACAAAATATCATTTATTTGTTGTTTTACTTTTTCATAAACTACATCAACATCTAGATTATTTAGCCAAGCATCAATAATTTCAACTTCAAATCCTTTTTCAACCAAAGAGGATTTAAGATATTCAATGCCTAAATTTTCTTCTGAAGTCCTATGAGTCTTAGGAGCAAGAGTTACTAATATAATTTTATTTTTTTTCAAGTTTCTTCACCATCACTTTAGAAAGTTCTTCTATAGAACCTTTACACATATGAACATTTAAATTTTCTAAATAATCCTTTATTTGATTATTTAAAGTTTGAAGTTTTTCTGGAGTTTCAACAGATGGCATTGGATAATCAAAGCCAGTTATAAGGTTATAAGTTCCTTTTAATTGTTTAGATAAATGCTCATATAAAAATAATCTTTGATCAATATAATCTTTTGTTTTAAAAAAACAATTTCCATTCTCACATAGGTCAACTTGATAAATATCACTGACAATCGTTTTATCATTAGAAGAAATCATATTTCTATCGATGTAATCATTAACAATTATTTTTTTACTCCACAGTTCTTCTTTTGGTGTATCCTTTATTAAATATTGAAAATCTGAAAAATATTTATCAATAACACCATATCTTAATTCTAAAGGTTTAGTTCCAGAAAAAGTTTTTAACACTGAATCCTCTTTTCCAATTAATGTATGATCATTTGATATTAATTGCATACCATAATTAGAAACCAAATTATATGCTAAAGTACTCTTGCCAGAATTAGCGTCTCCAACTAATAAAATTGATTTATTATCATCATATTTAAGTGCAGAACTATGAAGTAAATATTTTTTTGTATTAGATAAATCATTAGAGAACATTTGCAATAACATATAAATATAATCTAAAATTCTTATTTTTGTATCTTTAATTGTTATAAACATTGAGTTACTATTAATATCAAAGTTTATAGTGTTATCTTTACCTTGTATAATATACATTACATTCGTATGATCTATAAATTCATTTGTACTATTTTCTATTTTTATATCAGTAATGGGAATTGTTTTTATTATTTTGTATTTGTTTTTTTCAAACTCATTTGCAACATCATCAATAGTAGTATATATAGAAATAGTAGAGTAATTATGAATTTTTAATTTTATTATTTTCATAAATTAATCCTCTAATTCTTTTTTTATACAATCAATCATTGAATTCAATAAATCTTCTCCAAAATCTTCATCATAATAATAATATTTTGCATCAGTAAGTTTATGTATTCCAGTTACCATAGGCGAATAAGGATAATCTTTTTTTAAAAATATTCTCATTTTCCTTTTATTAGCAGATGCCCAACCAATTTCTACATGAACACCACCAGAATTAGGCACTCCAGGAATTACACAAACCAAATCAGAATTCTTTATAGTATTAAAGTCTATTTGTGTACTTTCTTCAGCAGAACTATACTCTTTTCCCCAATTTTCTCTTTCGTGTGCTAAAAAATAATCACATCCCATTTTTTTTGTTTCATTAATTAATTTTTCTAAAAAGATTCGGTATTCTTTTTTTACTTCATATTTTTCATCACATAATTGAGAATACGGAATAGCAAAAAACACTTTCATATCTAAAACCTCCTATTCATAAAATTCATTTGGAAATTCTTTAAAATTATTATTTTTTCTTGACATTTTAGAACACACATCACAATCATATTTTTTATAATCTTTTAAGAATTGTAATATGATTTTTGTTGTTCTCTCTCTACAAGATTTTATAGATTCAATATATGCATCTTTTTCTTTACTTTCTTTTAAACTTTCAATGTAATCTGCACGACCAGTAGGATCATCTATTTGAACAGCAATACCCGCATAACATAACTGGTTCAGTCTTGCAAAAGTTGCTTCTGGATCACATGTTTGACCAACAATATCCCAGCCTTGTTTATTGTAAAATTCCAATTCTGCTTTAGTTTCAATTCTAGGATAACCATTAAAAGAAACATAAGTTGCATTTTCTTTTACTGAAAATGGCATTTTTCTACTTGCCAAACATAACTGATGTGTTAGTTTAGAACAAAATGGTTCAAACATTTCTGCATTATGAAATGGGTGAGTTTGATTCCAACCTATACTATAATTTCCCATACCAATCAAATCTCCAAGTACATATACACTTCCTTGAGGCATTTTAGGATTAATTCCACCAACAACAAAAGTTCCAATTAATTTCGTTGCACCAGAATTCTTTACTGCTTCTATAGTTTGTTGAAAGTTTATTTGATTAGATGGAACTTTTTCTCCATTAAAACGACCATAAATTATAAGAACTGAAACATCATAAATTTTTCCAATATAGCAACGATGTACTGGGCCAAATGATGTGTTAATACTTACTCTTTTTAAATTAAACTCTTTAATTGTTTCATCGCTTCTTAAAATAATTGCTATCTCTGGCTTAAAATCTTTAATCATAAACAACCTCCATTAATTTTTAAAAAACATAGTAGGTAAGTATCCATCATGTACTGATACTCGCTCTCTTTTTAAAACTTTAAATTTTTCTTTCTCAATATTATCATTATTTTCAAATGGACAATATGGATCTCTTTCTGTTAAAGTTTTCTTCCATAGTATTCTTCTATCATAAACACCACCTCTACATTGTGTTTTTATTTTACAATTTTCACACTCTTGTGGTATGGGTGGATTAATAAAATCTTTAAACTCCAAATTGGATAACACATTATTTTGTTTGATATTGTATTCACTTCTATAATCTTCAGTAATTAAATATGTAGATGGACAAATACTACCATCTGGTAATATTCTAATACTATCAACTCCAGTATTTTCAATTATATTGGTATCTTTGGTATATATATTCCCAAATAAAACATCATTCAATGATATAATTTGATAATTTTTATTAATATACTCAAGTGCATTAATTAAAGTTTTATATTCTAATATAAATTTTTTATTTATTTCTGGCAACTCACTTACTGGTCTATAAATATTTAACCTTAAAATTGCATCATATTTTTTAGCAATTTTAAACAATCCATCAATATTATCTTTTGCCATACTCTCATTAAAACCCACAAAAACGATAGTTGCTTTTTTATTATCTTTTTGCAACATGGCTAATGTATTAATTGCCCAATTATATGCTTTAGATTGTCCCCTAAACATATTATGTTTTTCTTGAATTGCAAAATCCAAAGAAACATCTATTTCATCAATACATTTCAAATAAATTTCATATAATTTTTTATCTTTACTAACTCTCTCATATATGTATCCATTAGAAGTTAACGATTGAGTAATTGTAGGGTATTTAGTTCTAACATATAATATAAACTTGAAAAAATCATCACTAATTGCATTTTCTCCAGTTCCGTAATTTATAGAATCTATGTATTCATGGTTTTCATCTATAAATTTTATCCAATCATTTATTGTAGCATCTTTAGTAGTTTTTCTTGTTTCTTTACTATAACAGAATTTACAATTCATATTACATGCATTTGTAAGACCCCATCCAACATTATATTTCTGCATGATTACACCTCAAAAAAAGTATATAACATTTATACATATAAATCAATTATATACTTTTTATAACTGCCATAAATTTTTTTATACTGCATTATTGTTTTATTTATTTTTAATAAATTTTATAAAGGCTTCAACAGTTGCAGATAATAAATAATTTTTGTATATCATAAATATATCAAAAGTTGGTAGATTTTCTTCCATATCAATTATTTCTAAATCTGAATATTTATCTATAGTTTTTTCAAATAAAAAACCAACGCCTAACTCTTCTTCTACCATTTCTGCAATCATATCGCTTGTCATTATTTCAAAGGTAGGATCAAATGTTATAGAATTTTTTTCAAAAATTGAAATTAAACTTTTTGTACTGCTAGATGTTCTTGCTGGAACAATTAACGGATAATTAATTAGTTCATTTAAATCAATCTTTTTATTTAGTAATTCTTTGTTTTCTTTGTTACAAGCAAAGGCACATCTTTCACTTGAAATTTTAACAATTTCAAAATTATTTGTATTTTCTTCTAATGGAGAGCAATCAATTACAATATCCAAATCATTAATATTTAATAACCTAAATAATTCTTTAGTTGGTTTACATGTAACTTTTATTTTAATGTTAGGGTATTTACTATTAAATTTTTTGATTATATCAGTTAATAAAAATACACCAATATGAGATGGAACACCAATAGATATTTGTCCTTTTTTCAAATGAATTATATCATTAACTTTAGTTTCTCCTTTTTTTATGGTACTTATTGCTTCTTCGACAAAAGGCAATAACGCCTCTGCTTCTGGAGTTAATGTCAAAACACTTCCTCGTTCAAATAACTTGACACCTAAACTATCTTCTAATTTTTTTATATTATAACTTACACTTGGTTGTGTTTGTCCTAAAATTTCTGCTGTTTTAGAGAAACTACCATTTTGACAAACTAAATAAAATAATTTATACAATGATAAATCAATATCTAAATCATCATAATTCATATTGATGACCTCTTTGAAATGTACTCAAGTCTATTGTACCAAATTTCTAGATTATCTAAGTATTTTTCTAACTCTGGTCTTGTATTATTGTGATATTCTTTCTTTGCTTCTTCACAGCAAGTTTTATAGTCTTTTGAATATTCTCTTGCAGGTTTGATTTCAAATAAATCTCCCTTTGTAAGTTCACTAATATATTCAGCAACAATCTCAGTATTGCCTTTTTCAATTACTCCTACTGAATAGTTTTCTCCCGTATGAGAAAAGTACGCTACTAAATTCATATTTTTCCTCCCTCAATCCATTTAAATTCTTTAATATTTTTCAATCTATTATCATACACTAATTTTTTGTATTTAAAAAATCTACTTTTAGCCTGTCGTATACTTTTGTTTCCATTTTGGCTTTTTTCTTTAATTTTTCAAATTCACTATCTAAAAGAAGAAACTCGTCTCTTGCACTCATTGCATGATCGGATATACATAATTTTCCAATAAAGTTAGAAAACATCCATCGATAAATCCAAGCACAAAATTTCTTTTTATTTACACAGTTTTCATATTCTCCTTTGGGAAGAATTTCATATCCTAGTTTCTTTAAGACATCATATCCTTCAATTATTGCATCCATAATGAATAAAGAATATTCTTTATCTTTTTTTAATAACTTTAGATTACCATTTACTTTATAACTTGCAAATACCAAAGGAAGAACAGCACAAGCATGGGCTTTAAGATAATCATTCATTTTATTTTCAATCATTACTTTGATTTTTGTTTCTTTGAATATTGATTTTATGAATTCATTACTAATATCTTTCCCATCAGTTCTGCCAATTTCAATTTTATTTAGGCAGATGGAATCGATATAACCATCATATTTTTTACCCGCAGCCATGAAAAAAGCAAATAAGACATTTTTATTTTTGATGTTCATCTGTTTTTCAACAGACATATTATTTCCTACAAATACGATATTTTGACTTTGATTATTTTCAATTATTGGAACAATCTCATCTAGAGAAGAAAATCTTACCGTTACAAATATGACATCATAAATATCATTTTTCTCTAACTGATTAATTATATTAAAATTATCTACGGTTTTCTTTCCTAGTTTATGATGAATAATGAGTCCATTATTTTTTAAATTCTTGTAAGTTTGATTTCTAGCTAGAATTGTTATATCATTTCCTTTTTTTAGAGAATGGGCTAGATTTGAACCTAATACACCCGCGCCAATAATTAATATTTTCATTTTCGATATCTCCTTCAAATTTCTTCTTTTTTTAAAATACTGATTTAATTTATGCTTTTTCCTAATTGATAAGCCTCTTGATAGGCTTTGGTTTCTTCTATTGCCACAGTACTCATATTATCCCCAATAATTATATTTTTTTCTAAAGCATTTGGTAAGCACTTAATAAAACCTCGAAAAGTATTGATTGCAATCTCTAAGTCATCTTTATAAGGTTCTTCATAAGGAGCTGCACAAGATAAGATAAAATAAAATGCTTTATCCTTTAATAAATTAAATTTGGCATAACAACGATCAATTAAAGTTTTCATTTGTCCCGTAATAGAATAAAAATAAATTGGACTTGCTAAAACAATAATGTCGGCCTTAATCATTGAGTCTGTAAATAAATTTGTGTAAATAGAGTCTCTCCATGATACAATAGTAGAAAT
>CAKPBH010000007.1 GCA_934140355.1 uncultured Bacilli bacterium
GTAAGTAAAATACTTATGGAGAAATTAGACTGTGATGGAATTAGTTTGGATGAGAATAATGGTTCTTCTCAAGAAGTGAAACATTTTCATTTACACATTATTCCTAAATATAAAGGACAAAATGAAGTAAAATATTCATTAGATGATATTTTTCATCAAATAGTAGATTAGAAAAATTTAAAATAATATTTTTTAAATAAATGTGCTCTATTCTAAATTATGAAGGATAAAGTTATAAATTTTACTACTCAAATTTTAAATTAACCTTTGGAGATGAGAAAAAATTAATTATAAATAAAATAATGTTACATTTAATCATATTTATGATAATAATTTTAATATTGATTTTTATGATGTTTATTCTGACTACGATAAATTACCTCTTACAATCTAGAAGAGAACGAATAAAGATATTAATTATCAATAATTTAAGAAGAAATGATAAAAGGTAGAAAATGAAAGTTTCTATATACAAAAACATAGAACCTTCAATATTTGTCATATGAATAGTAGAAATGATAATGCTATGAAATGTCATTATTTCTTTATACAGTTTGCACATACAATTAGGCAATTACTTGAAAAAGGTAGTATTCCAATTAAGTCATTAAATCTGAAAATAAAAGAAGTAAGCGCCCTTCTCCTAAGCAATCTTACTTCAACCATCTCAGATCTTAATCATTTAGAAACTAACTTTCAATTAAGATTTGATGATTAAATTATACAACATTTGTTCTTTGAAATCTAGTGTTTTTACTCAAAAAATTTTTGACCTGAAAAAGGTCTTTTTGTCGTGGCTTAAAATATCTAGGTTTGAGAAGAAAAAAATAGATAAAAAATTTTTTTATAAATTTTACCTATTTTTAATAAAACAAATTTATTTACTCTTTTTTACTGGCGATTGCCATATAAAGTTTGCATAATTTTATAATATTTTATATAATAAACATGTAAAGGAATTTGCATGTTTATTTTAGTTAAATAAAATGAAATATTTTATATATATAATATACTAGGAGGTAGTATGATGAAGTTATATAATACTTTAAATAAAAAGGTAGAAGAATTTATCCCTAGAGATGGGAAAAAGGTTAAGATGTATACTTGCGGACCTACAGTTTATCATTATGCCCATATCGGTAATTTGAGGACATATATTTCTGAGGATATTTTAGAAAAATCTTTGAAGTACTTGGGTTATGATGTTACTAGGGTTATGAATATTACTGATGTTGGACATTTGGTGGGTGATGGAGATACTGGTGAAGATAAAATGTTAGTAGCGGCTAAAAGGGAACATAAAAGTTCTTGGGAAGTTGCTAGATATTATACAGATTGTTTTAAGAAAGATTGTGAAAGATTAAATATTAAGTGGCCTAGTATTGTTAGTCCTGCTACGGATAATATTGAAGAATACATTAAGATTATTTCTAAATTGTTAGATGATGGTTATGCTTATATTAGTGATGGGAATGTTTATTATGATACTTCTAAATATCAAGATTATTATCATTTATCTGGGAGGAACGCAGATGATTTGATGGTAGCTGTTCGTGAAGATATTAAGGAAGATACTTCTAAGAGAAATCCTTTTGATTTTGGATTATGGTTTACAAATTCTAAGTTTAATAATCAAGAAATGCAATGGGATAGTCCTTGGGGAAGAGGTTATCCTGGCTGGCATATTGAGTGTTCTGGTATTAGTATTAAATATTTGGGAGAATACTTGGATATTCATTGTGGGGCTGAAGATGCGATATTCCCTCATCACACGAATGAGATTGCTCAAAGTGAAGCTTATTTAGGTCATAAGTGGTGTAATTATTGGGTTCATTTTGGTTTTTTAAATGATAAGAATGGTAAGATGAGTAAAAGTAAGGGAGAATTTCTCACTGTTGATTTATTGGTAGAGAAGGGGTACAATCCTCTTGCTTATCGATATTTATGTTTAAATAGTTACTATCATAATGCTTTAACGTTTAGTTATGAGATATTGGATGGCGCTTCTAGGGAATATGATAAACTTAAAAGAAGAGTGGCAAATTTATCTAATGATGGTGATGTTAATCTGGCCCAAGTTCAAGAGTATCATGATAAGTTTGGTGCTAATTTAGAAAATGATTTAAATACTTCTAGTTGTATTACTTTGTTATATGATGTTTTAAAGGATAACACTATTAATGATAAGACAAAAAAAGAAATTATTTGTGATTTTGAAAAGGTACTATCTCTTGATTTGTTTGCTTTCAAAAATACTTCAATAGATGTTGATTTAAAGAATTATATTGAGGAAATGATAGAGAAGAGAAGAATTTATAAAAAAGAAAAGAAATTTGAAGAAGCGGATAAGATAAGAGAAGAGTTAATAAATAAGGGAATTATGATTAAAGACACTAGAGAAGGTACTACATATGAAATCGTAAAGTAGGTGGATAGTTATGGGATATGGATATTATTATGATCCTACGTATATTTTAGTAATAATCGGATTTATTATTACTTTAATTGCGGAGATTGGGGTTAAAGGAAGTTATAGTAAATATAAAAGAATTAATGCCTCTAAGATGATTACGGGACGTGAAGTTGCTAGAAAGATATTAGATGCAAATGGGCTAGAGAATGTGCAAATAAAGGAAGTAGTGGGAACTCTTAGTGATCACTATAACCCAAGTGATAAAACGGTTAATTTGTCGACAGATATTTATAAAGATAGCAGCATTGCCTCTATTGCAGTTGCTGCTCATGAATGTGGACATGCTATCCAAGATAAGGTAGGATATAAATTCTTAAGATTTAGGCACGCTTTTATTCCTACTGTTAATATTTGTTCAAAATTAGGTTATTTTGTAGTCATGATTGGACTTGTTTTTGGTTCATTTAATCTTGCTATGGCTGGTTTTGTTCTACTTTGTACAATTTTAGTATTTCAGTTAGTTACTTTACCAGTTGAATTCAATGCATCGCATAGAGCAAAGGAAGAATTGATTAAATTAAATCTAGTCGACAAAAAAGATACTAGTGGAGTTAAATCAATGCTATTTTCAGCAGCAATGACTTATGTTGCTTCTGTTGCTAATACTTTATTGCAAATGCTTAGAATGTTATTAATTATATTAAATAGTAGACGGAGTGATGATTAATTTTTTATAAAAAGTTGTATTAGTGATATTGTGAAGTAAATTATTTAGACAAATTTAAACTCTAACTTTAAATTTGTCTATTTTTTAGAGGTTTATAATAAAAAAAGAAAAGAGGGTAGAGATGAAAAAGAGAACCGAGGCTAAACTTGAAAAAAATATTAAAGAAAGTTCTATAAATGATATTGATTATCAAGATAATTTAATTGATTTTTTTATTCATGATAAAAAATTAAATCACGATTTAGAAGAATTAGAAATTAATGGATGTTATTTTAAGAATGTAGATTTTTCAAACATTCTAGTTAGAAATTGTGATTTTATTGATTGTATTTTTGAAAATTGTAATTTAATGGGAATTGATTTTTCTTCTAAAAGTATCCACCGAGTTTGTTTTAAGAATTGTAATTTAGGAAGTACGAATTATATTATGAGTAGTGTTAAAGATGTTTTGATTGATGATTGTAAATGTGATTATATTAATTTTTCTGATAGTAAAATAGATGTTCTAGAAGTTAGAGGTAGTCTTTTTAGAGAAGCTAGATTTGTAAGTACTACACTGAAGAATGTAACTTTTAATGAAGTGAACTTTCGGGGATGTGAATTTTTAAACACTTCTTTAAAGGATATTGATTTTAGTTCTTGTGATATTTCTGATATGATGGTAAATGCTAATGATATTAAAGGAATGATTGTTAATGAAAGTCAGGCTTTAATGTTAGTGAATTTACTTGGAATAATAATTAAGGAATAGAATACTTATTTCGTTTTTTCTTATGATATAGAGAAATCGAGGTAAGTATTTTTCTTTTATCAAATGAAGAAAAAGGCAGAAATTTGCTTAATTCTTCTTTTTTTGATATAATGAGTGCGTTGGAGGAAAAGTATATTTATGAAAATTACAAGTGTAGAATTTACTACTTCTGCGGTTAGAAGAAGTCAATATCCTGAAGAGAAGTATCCTGAATTTCTCCTTGTTGGTAGAAGTAATGTAGGAAAGAGTAGTTTTATTAATACTCTTGTTAATCGAAAGAGTTTAGCTAGAATTAGTTCTATTCCCGGGAAAACACAGACACTTAATTTTTACTTTATTAATGAAAGTTTTTATTTAGTCGATGTTCCTGGATATGGCTTTGCGAGAGTAAGTAAGAATCTAAAGAATAAATTTGGTTTAATTATAGAAGATTACTTGAAAGAAAGAAAGATGTTAAAATCTGTTTTTATGCTAGTAGATTTTCGGCATAAACCTACAAATGATGATGTACTAATGTATGAGTATTTAAAGTACTATCATATTCCTGTTACGATTATTGCAACAAAAAGTGATAAAGTTAGTAAGAATAGTTATGAGAAGAATAAAAAAATAATTCGTGATACATTAAAGATGGTAGATGAAGATGGATTTATTTTATTCTCAGCCGTTAGTAAAACAGGAAAGCAAGAAGTTCATGATAAAATTTTAGAAGTTATTCAAGCTTAAGCACCTAATTTTTATTTTAGAATACATTACATCAGGTGAAGATGAATGATAATTCAAAAATTAGATGATGGTTATATCGTTAAGGTTTTTAAAGAAAAATTAGGGGATTTTGATGCTTTTGATAAGTCTTGTATTGAACAGTTATTTCAAGGAATTTTAAAGAAATTACTAAAGAGATATTCTATTCATGGGTTAATTGAAGCAGATGTTTATTTTGATAGATTATATGGAATGATTATTGAATTAAGAGAAGTTTATGATTACTTTGAGGAAATAGATTTAAGAATTCATTTTCATTTAGATTCTGTTTTTTTAGTAGAGGTAGAAGAGAATGATATTGATACTTTAAAAGATATTTATTACTATCGGGGTAAATACTATAAAGCTTATGATAAAATGATAGATAGTCCTATTATATATAAAGATAGTGAATGCATAGAGATTATGGAAAAAGGAATACATTTATAGAAAGTGGTGGTGATAAAATGAGAATGCCTACGGTTTGTTTAGTTGGAAGACCTAATGTTGGAAAAAGTACTATTTTTAACCGATTAGTTGGAAAAAAAATTTCTATTATCGAAGATACACCTGGTGTTACAAGAGATAGAATTTATGGAGATGCTAAATATTTAGATTATTCTTTTCATTTGATTGATACTGGTGGTATTGATGTTGGGGACGATACTTTTAATGATGAAATTCGAATGCAGGCTAGTATCGCGATAGATGAAGCAGATGTGATTATTTTTGTAGTGGATGGCAAAGAAGATATTACAAAAAATGATTATGTGATTCGAGATATGCTTAGAAAAAGTGGTAAGGATGTCGTAGTTGCTGTTAATAAAATAGATAACGAGAATAGAATGGAAAATATTTACCAGTTCTATGAACTTGGATTTGAAAATGTTATTGGTGTGAGTGGGGAACACAATATTGGTTTTCAAGAATTGTTAGATAAAGTGGTTCAAGATTTTAAACCTATTCCTGAAATAGAGTATAGCGAGGATAAAATTAAATTCTGTTTTATTGGGAGACCTAATGTTGGGAAAAGTAGTTTAGTGAATGCTCTACTTAATGAAGAAAAGGCAATTGTTAGCGATGTTGCTGGAACAACTAGGGATGCTGTAGATACAGAGTTTCGTTATGAGGGAAAAGACTATGTTGTAATTGATACTGCCGGACTTCGTAAAAAGGGAAAAGTTTATGAAAGTATTGAAAAGTATAGTGTTATTCGAAGTATGAAAGCAATTGAAAGAAGCGATGTTTGTTGTATTGTTATTAATGCTGAAGAAGGAATTATTGAGCACGATAAGCATATTGCTAGTTATGCTCTAGAGGCTGGAAAACCACTTGTCTTAGTTGTTAATAAATGGGATACCGTAAACGATAAAAATGATATTAAAAGTTTTACTACTTTAATGAGAAATGAATTCCAATTCTTGTCTTATGTTCCAATCGTATTTGTTTCAGCTTTAACTAAGAAAAGAATTCATACTTTAATGCCTGAGATTCTTAAAGTCTATAAAAATTCAACCTTAGAAATTAAAACGAGTGTTTTAAACGAAGTGATACGCGAGGCAGTACTTCTTAATCAACCACCTTCTTATAAAGGAAAGCGGTTAAAAATTTATTTTGCTAATCAATCTGGGACAAGACCTCCTAAATTTACTTTACACGTTAATAGTAAGGGATTAGTGCATTTTTCTTATGAAAGATATTTAGAAAATAAATTGAGAGAAAATTTTGATTTAGAAGGAACACCAATTGTAATACAATTTAAGAATAAAAATGAAGATTATTAAACATAGATAATTTATTTTATCTAGTTTTTTCTTGTTATTGAGAGAATAGATGATGAAGTATTTTAGAAATAGAGGTGAAGAGGAATGAAAGAATTTATGCAAAGTTTAAAATTCACTTGGAAGTATGCGAAGAGAGAAAAGATAAGAATTATTTTATTTGGAATAGCTAGTTTGATTAATGCCATTTTTAGTATTTTAATTCCTATGATTGATGCGAAAATTATTATTGAACTGACGGCTAATCATTTTGAACGATTAATTTTTATGGCAATTTGTCTAACTGTTAATGAAGTTCTTTATAATTTATTTGATTTTTTATCCAGAAGACTCTCTGTTGTTGTTTACCATCATACACTTGAAATACTTGGAATGGATTTAGGAAAACATATTTTAAAATTAGAGAATAATTCTTTAGATGAGCATGGAAGTGGAGTGTTTATTCAAAGAATGACAGGAGATACGGATAAACTTGCTGATGTATTTAATCATTTGGTATCTATGTTTACTTCTTTGGTAAAATATGTTGGGATATTAATTGCTATTTTTATTGTCAATAAAATTGTTTTTCTTTTTACTTTTATTATTTTAATTATTCGTTATCTTATTGAAAGAGCAAGAACAAATAGGAGAAAAAAAGATGATGAAGTTTCAAGAAAAGCAAAAGATAGCGTCTCTAGTTTCACGGGAGAATTAGTTAGAGGGGCTAGAGATATTAAAATGCTAAATAGCGAAAACGATTTTATGAAAGAAATGAATTATCGAATTCATGATTATAATAAAAAAAGAATAAAAATGCAAAATGTAAGTTGGAATTACCGAGTTTTTGGTTATTGGGTTACTAATATTAGTTTTCTTTTATTGATTATCCTTCTTGCTTTTCTGATGAAAGATAAGGTAATTTCTACTTCGATTGCTATGGTATTATATAATTATTTTTGGAATGTTGGTGGATCTACTTATTTGCTTGGAGATTTATTAGAATATATTAAAGATTTTAACTTATCCTGTGAAAGAGTAAAAGAAATTATTGATGGAGATAAATTTAAAAAGGAACAATTTGGTGAAAAACATTTAGATAAAGTAGAGGGACATTTTACTTTTGAGCATGTTTTCTTTAAGTATAAGGAAAAAGAAGTATTAAAGGATTTAACCTTCGAAGTAAAACCTAATGAAACGGTTGCTTTTGTTGGAAAAAGTGGGGCTGGTAAGACAACTATTTTTAATCTTTTATGTAAGATGTATGATGTTAATCAAGGAAAAATTACTATTGATGGGATTAATATTAATGAATTAGATAAAGATAGTATTCGTGGAAATATTACGATTATTTCACAGAATCCTTATATTTTTAATATGAGTATCCGAGATAATCTTAAATTGGTTAAAGATAATTTAAGTGATGAAGAGATGTACGATGCCTGTAAAATTGCTTGTCTTGATGATTTTATTCAAGAGTTACCTAATGGATATGATACAATTATTGGAGAAGGTGGTGTTAATTTATCTGGTGGTCAAAAACAAAGACTAGCGATTGCTAGGGCATTAGTGCAAAAGACAGAAATTATATTATTTGATGAAGCAACAAGCGCTTTGGATAATGAAACACAAGAAAAAATTCAACGCGCAATTGAAAACATGAAAAATGAGTATACCATTTTAATTATTGCTCACCGCTTGTCTACCATTATTCATTCTGATAGAATTCTTTATTTAGAAGATGGGAAAATCATTGCTCAAGGAACACATCATGAATTATTAAAAAATTGTCCTAGTTATCAAAGGTTATATGAAAGTGAAATAAAAAAAGACGAATAAAAAGTTAGCATAATGTGCTTTAGATGCTGGCTTTTTTTGTGATGTTATTTTATTTTTAAAATTAATCAGTTTATTTCTATTCTTACATATAATAGAGTAGGAGGTTGTTATGGCATTTAGTGATAATTTTTTTAAGAAGATAGAGAAAAAAACTAGTGTTGATAAAGATACAATTTTATCTTTAGCCAATAAGTTGCAACAAGGAAATATGAAGGATGAAGGTACTTTAAAAGAAGTAATTCATGATATTTCTAGAATTACTGGAAGAGAGGTTACTCCTGAAAAGGAACAAAAGATAATTGATACTGTACTTTCTAATGGAGTACCTAAGAACTTTAATCAATATTTAGATGATGTTGAAAATGAAAGAGACTAGTTCCTTGGAGTTAGTCCTTTTTTGTCAAAAAATATTCCATTGATATTTTATGATTTTTACAAATCGTAAACAAAGTACTAGTAGTTATTAGATTAATTCCTAATTCATAATTACTATATGTAGTTTGAGAAATTGAACATTCATCTGCTACTTCTTGTTGGGATAATCCTCTTTTTTTCCTCTGTTCTTTCAATTTATGACCTATTTCTTTTTTGTTTATCTTTTCTAATTGTGCATGAAAAATATTTTTTTCTTTTAAACAAGTTATATAATCTATTGAGTAGTTGTATAAATTACAGAATTTAACTAATTTTTTCAATGGAATAATGTCATTACCATTTTCCCAATTTGAAACAGTTTGCTTGGTAACACCAAATATATATCCTAATTCTGTTTGCGTCATTTCTAATTCTTCTCTACAAACTTTTAAACGATTTTCTAACATATCTATCACCAATTAGATTGTCCTATAAAAAAAGAATTTATTCCCAAAAGTATGGACTATATGGTAAAATGTGTTATAATTATTTTAAGGTAGGAGATAGTATGAAAAAATTAAAAAAAAATAAATATAGATTATTAACAGTGATTATATGGATTTTTTCCTATTTTATTTTAATGACTGGAGTTACTTATGCTTATTTTGCATTAAGTGCTTCTGATGAAAAAAATATAGTTGGAACTGCTGCTTCTGGAAATTTAAATTTAACTGTTTCAAGAGTTGCACCCTCTAGTGATAATAATGTATTGGTACCATTATTAGATAATGCTTTAGAAAATGCAATAAGTGGAAATAGTGCTAAAGGGGCAATTAGTCCTTGTGTTGACTCTAACCATAATGTTTCTTGTGAAGTATATAAGATTGTTATAGAAAACACCAGTACAGCAGCAGTAAAATTAAATGGAAGCATTTACTTAAATTCCTCAAATTCTTCTAGTTCTTTCCAAAATTTAAAATGGGAAATTTTAGATAATGCTACCAAAAGAAAGACAGATTATTTTTCCAACTCAATGTATTCGACTTCTTTGGTTAAAGATTTGTCACTTTCAGCAAAAGGAAACAGTGACTCTAGTCAAACTATTTATCTTGCGATTTGGATAAGTGAAATAAATGATAATCAAAGTGCTCTAGATTATGGAAAATATGGAGCAACAATATCTTTTACTAGCACAAATGGTGGAATAACTTCTACAATTGGAATAGTACCAACTGGAGTAGATACGCTTAATAATCTATTTGAAAACAATACTAAAACTTCTGTATCAACAGCAAGTTCTGAAAAAATAATTCAAGTAACTTCTAAAAATTTAGAAAAAGACTCTAATGGAAATATTAGATACTACGGTTTATCTCCTAATAATTATGTAACTTTTAATAATGAAAGTGCTGGTTGGAGAATAATTGGTATTTTTGATACAGAAGATTCTAACGGAAATTGGGACTACAGAATAAAGTTAATTAGAGATAAAGAACTTGGCTCTTATTCGTGGGATAGTAGTATTTCCTCAATTAATGGAGGACAAGGTATTAATGATTTTAGTAAGTCTGATATAATGACATTATTAAACGATTATTATTATCATTCTAAAAGTGCACAAACTTGTTATAAAGGTTTAAATAACACTTCTACAACTTGTGATTTTTCATCTAATGGAATTAAGAGTTCATATCAAAATATGATTGATGATGTTAAATATTATTTAGGTGGTAGTAATAATGCTAGTCAATATACAAATAAATATTATACTTTTGAAAGGAGTAACGCTGTTTATTCTTCCAATCCTAAAACTTGGATTGGAAAATTAGGATTAATGTATCCTTCCGATTATGGATACGCAACTGATTTAAACACTTGCAAGGTTAATTTAAGAAGTTATAGTACGACAAATACTTGTACAACAGATAACTGGCTTTATTTAAATGGACACCAATGGACAATAACACCATCCACATCAAATTCTATCAATGTTTATGGGGCATGGCAGGATGGAAGCGCCTACGATTATCCACCAGCGTATCCTTATTTAATTCGTCCTGTTTTATATTTAAAGCCAAATGTAATAATTGTATCTGGAAATGGTACAAAAGAAGAACCGTATCTTCTTTCTTTAGATAGTTAATATTTTGTTTACGAAATAAATATTTTAGGGTATTATCTAATATTTGAATTTATTCGATTGCATTATTAATTAAATAAAATGGTATGATAGAGTTTATAACAAGATTATAATTAATGAGGAAATGCCTAAATTTTATAAATAGACCAAAAAATATTTTATTCTTTATAAGAACAACATAAAAAACTTTATTTCATGTTGTTCTTTTTCTATAATAGTAGTATTTTTAGGTATTTTATTTTAAAAAAAATGTCAAAAATAGAGATTTATATTAATAAATAAATGGATATTACATAGTATTAACTAGAATATGAGAAAAGGGGTATAGAATGGAAAAAATTGATGTTATTAAGAGTATATCAGAGCGATGTGGTGGTGATATTTATTTAGGCGTTGTTGGAGCGGTTCGTACTGGAAAGAGTACTTTTATAAAAAAATTTATGGAGACATTGGTTATTCCTAATATTAGTGATGAATTTGAGAGAAAGAGAACTTTAGATGAACTTCCTCAATCAGCGGCTGGTAGAACGATTATGACGACTGAGCCTAAGTTTGTTCCTGCTACGGCAGCGACAATTCAGGTAGATGATTTTACAGCAAATATTAGAATGGTAGACTGTGTTGGCTATGTCATCGATGCGGCAAAAGGCTATGAAGATGATAATGGACCTAGAATGGTTATGACGCCTTGGTACAGTGATCCTATTCCTTTTGTGGAGGCTGCTGAAATTGGAACAGAGAAAGTAATTAAGGAACATTCTACAATTGGAATTGTGGTTACTACTGATGGTTCGATTGGAGAAATTCCTAGAAATGAATATGTTAGTGCTGAAGAGACAGTTGTTAATGAATTAAAAAGTATTGGAAAGCCTTTTATTGTTGTTTTAAACTCTGTGCATCCAATGCTTCCTGAGACGGAAAAGTTAGCAGAAAATTTGAAAGCAAGTTATGGTGTTCCCGTTATTCCTGTTAGTGTTGAGAATATGCAAGAGCGAGAAATGATTGGTATTTTAAAAGATGCTTTGTATGAATTTCCTATTGAAGAGGTTAAAGTAAATATGCCTGAATGGATTGCTATTTTAAATCATAATCATTATTTAAAGAAAGAGTATATTAATAAAATTAGGGATAGTGTAGTAGAAATTAATAAACTTAAAGATATTGATAATATTACAAGTGGATTTAAAGATTGTGAATATATTGAGAAGTCTTATATTTCTAATGTGGATACTTCTCTTGGTGAAGTAACGATTCAACTAGATGCACCTAATGGATTATACAATCAAATTTTAAACGATATTATTGGAACGGATATTACTTCTAAGGCTAAGATGCTATCGATGTTTCAGGAGTTAAACGAAGCAAAGGTTGCTTATGATCAAATTAAGGGAGCACTAAAGATGGTTAAGCAAACTGGTTATGGAATTGCTGCTCCTACACTTGCCGATATGAAGTTGGAAACACCTGAAATTATTAAACAAGGCCCACGCTATGGCGTTAAGTTAAAAGCCAAGGCACCATCTATTCATATGATTAAAGTAGATGTGGAATCCACTTTTGAACCCATTATTGGTAGTGAATTGCAAAGTAAAGAATTAATTGAGTATTTGACTAAAGATGCTAATAGTGAGAATATTTGGAAGAGTGAGATATTTGGCCGAAGTTTGGATGTGATTGTTCAAGAAGGAATTCAAGCTAAATTGTCTATGATGCCTGATAATATTCGATATAAATTAGGAAATACTTTGACAAAGGTAATTAATAAAGGCTCTAATAACATGATTGCTATTGTATTATAGAGAAAAAGACAAATAACTTTTGTATGATGTAGAATTAAGCTTACAAACATCTTTATATAGTTACTTGTCTTTTTATTTTATTAGATACAAAAATAGATTAGTCCTGATAAAACTAATCTATTCGAGTTTAGAAAAAAATTGAACTGTTTTCTAATAATCTGTATTACCTACTAGAATATTTCACTAATAAATAATACAATTAATAAAAAACTTTAAATAAACATTATCAGTGTTTACTACAATTTCTTATCTTTTAAGTTTTCTTTCTTAAAACAATTGTTTTGCTTAATGGTGATAAGAGTTATTTTATAACTTTTTCTACCAAGAGAAGAAAGTGGCAAGCAACTAAATTTTAATCTATCAACTCTTACCACACAAAGGATGAAATCAATCATCAGTATAAATAAGTACTTACATCATATAAATAAATATCATACTATCCGATAAGAGTTATTTAAAATTTAGATTACATACTCTTTCTATTTAAGCAAATTTATTGTATCATTATTCTTCGCGTTTGTCAATACTTTTTTTGCTTTTTTTGACTATAGTTTTTTTTGCGAAAACAGGTGGTTAAAAACAAGAATGTTTCCTTATATTTTAGAGAAAATGTATTGATTTCTTCAATAAATCATGGTATCTTAATGTTGTAAGCATAGGAAAAGAATGATGCTTATTATATTATTAGATGGAGGTATATAGAAATGACAAAAGCTGAATTAGTAGAATTTATCGCTGAAAATGCTGATTTAACAAAAGCTGATGCTGCGAGAGCTTTAGAGGCTGTAGTAGAAGGAATTACAGAAGGATTAAAAAAATCTGGTAAAGTTACTTTAGTTGGATTTGGAACTTTCACTGCTAAGGAAAGAGAAGCTCATACTGGTCGTAATCCACAAACTGGAGAACCTGTTGAAATTGCTGCTCGTGTTGTTCCTGGATTCAAAGCTGGTAACAAATTAAAAGAAGCTTTAAATTAATTTAAAAATATAAATTAATAGTTAGTGTTGGCGCTAACTATTTTTTATTAAAAAATACTAATAAATATTCTGTCTTGTTTAAATCTTGAAAACAAACAGTAATATTTGTTAGTATTTTTCTTATTTCATTTCTCTATAAATAGCGGTAACGCGACCTAATATCATGTTATTGGCGATAATGTTAACATTAATTGTTGGGTATTTAGGATTCATTGCTTGAAGAATAATTCCTTTAGGGTAACGATATAGTCTTCTAACGGATAAAATATTATTCTTTACTGCAATGACGATATCATCTCCAGTTTTGTAATCTTCTTCTTTTTGAAAGAAGACTTTATCATTTTTGTAATAAACGGGAGACATTGAATCATCTAATACTTTCATTGATAATTCTGAGTGATTGGTAATTGATTCGTAGTTTGCATTTTTATAAGTATTAATAATTTTCTCTGACTGGGGTGTTAAGTTTTTATCTTGTCTTAAACTACTTACATATTCTTTAACTATTTTTTTCTCTATTAATTGTTTTTCTTCTTCCGTAATAGGAGCATCTTTGAAAATTTCATTATCTAAATTAAATATTCTGCAGATTTCAAACAAGATATCATAAGGAATATTTAATTTTCCTGTTTCGTATTTATGTAATGTTTGTCTGTTTTTTTGACCGTTTATTGCTTTTGATAAATCTTCTAGAGAATAGTTATATTTTTCACGACCGTTTTTAATTATTTCACTTACTAATGGCTTTAATTCGTCACTGACTAGTTCTTGTTTTCTTGTTCTCATTATATTACTTCCTTACTTTATTGTTCTTTTATGTATTTTGTTATGTATATAGGAATTGTTCCTATTAAGCCTACTACCAAACTTAGTAGATATCTTACCATAATTAATTTTATGATGTCAATTGTATCTTTTATAAATGTATAAGCAATTATACCAAAAAGAATGGATGCGATAAATTGAATGATAATAGTAGAAAAAACATTGCTAATAAAAATATTATTTTTCATTCTTTTTAGATAAAAATATAATTTATTATTTAAAATTAAAGAGTATAGCATTGTAACGATACTTGCAAATAATAATCTTATAGAATTATCAAAGATGTTATCATAAGAGGCGTTAGTAAATAAGGCGATTTTACTAGAAGCCATTAGACTTACTAGTAGGAGAATGATAAATGATAAAATAGTTGTAGAAAGAATAACTAAAAGATGCGTTTTCATGTCTTCTGGCCCTTTTTTTTGAATTAAGATATTCGATACAATAAAAATGGTAACAAAAGGAATTATTCCTAAATTTAAATCATAATCATAAATGGTTATTGTTTTTAGGGACATTAAGCAAGTTAAAATCATACTTGCAATTGTATAAACATATAAGCCTAAACTTGTATACTTTTTATAAAGAAACAGGATAAAGATGATACAAGTAATTAATTCTATTCCAAGTAATGTTACAGATATCATTTTACCACCTTCTTTGACTTATATTTTGGTAAGATAAGAGAATATATTACTGTTATAATCAATCCTATCATGTAAGTTGATAGAGAGGATTCTAGAATAGTTTTAATATTAAAAATATTTAAATATGCTCCTAAATAAAAGGTTAGATTGCTAACTAAGCCAATTACAAGATAAGTTGTTACAGTTGTAATAAATGGTAAGTCATATAGAGACTTTATTTTTTTATACAAAACTACTAATAGATAATTGGATAGTAAAGTGGAAATTGGGTAGGTAATTAATATTCTATAATTTGTAATGAATACATTTTTCATATTTATACTGATAGAATCTGTTATAGACTCTGTATGATATGACATTAAAAATAAAAAAATGCTTGCAAAGACGGTAATGAAAAAATTGAGATTAATAATCTTTTTTACTTCTTCTTTTTTCATTGTTTCAATTAACAGATATAACGATGTAAACATTGTGATATAACATATTGTATTTGCATTTAAGTTAATGGTTGATAGGGTAACAAATTTAAAAGAAAGAATTAGGGAGATAAGATTCATTGTAATCATTGTAATTATTAGACCGAAATTTGATAAAAATAATTTGAAAAAATAAAGGGATAATAGACAAATTATTAAGATACAAAGATAAATTAATATGTTCATTGTTTCACCTTCTTATTTAAGATAATTATATCATATTTCTTTAAGATACAAAAGTTAGTTCATATTATTTTCTTAATTTTTTTCTTTTTCATCAAAAATACTTATATATTCTAAGGCTTTATGTAAATGAATTTGCAAATAAAAAAGGCTAAATTCTTTAGCAGTATTTTTTGAATCTAGTCTTTCTTTTTTTGAAGGATCATATCATAAAATGCTTCTATTCTTGTTTCTATTCCAACAGCACTAGTTCCGGAATCAAAACTAAAATAAATTATTGGAATCTCATAATCTGTACTTATTTTTTCTAAAATACTCATTGCATTTAATTCTGGTGTACAACCAAAACTTTTGATGTGAACAATTCCATCATAATGCTTTTCTGCTAATTCCATAGATAAAACAACACTTTCTGTAGCGTCTGCTCCTAAATGATACTTTAAATATTTTTTGCCTTTTTTTAAAAGTTTTTTTAAACGATGTTTTTTTTGAAATAAAAGATAAGTTAAAGTTGTAAAACGATGAACTTCTATTCCTAATGAGGCTAATTTTAGTTCAATATTATTGCTAGAATTCGGTTCCATAATAGAGTATAGTTCTCCTACTAATCCTATCTTTAAGCAATTTTTTGGCTTGTTTATAGGAAGAGATTTATATTTTCTTTTGTATTTTAAAAATAATCTCATTAAGGATATAGGAGTATGTTTTCGCATCTTTAATTCTTCTTGGAATTGTCGTTTTGTATGTAAAAAACTATTTGTTTCTTTTTCAAACCCTAAATTTTCCCTAGGATATTTTGATAATTTATCCATAATTATTATCATTATAGCTGTATTTAGTGCATAATAAGAAAAAGAAATAATATTTAATTTTTTATTGAGTGATTTTGCATAATTATAGATATTAAAAATTGAAACATGGTTATTTTCAATGAAATTAACAAATTCAAACTTATAACCTAAGTCTTTTAAAATTTGTTCTTGCAATTCAGCGTAGTATCCATATCTGCATCCCCCTCCTGCCTGAAGAATGACATTAGCGCCATTTTCTAAAGCTTCAATAAAGTTTCCTAAATTATACTTAAATGGCATACATACATAATCAGGAGAATATTTACTTCCTAATTCTATTGTTTTTTTTGTAATTGGTGGGGGAATAATTACTATTGATTTGGTAATATTTTCTAATAAATAATTTATGGGAATGTAATAATCTCCCATATGAGGAAAAGTTATTTTATTCATTATTTTTCCTTCTTTCTTTGATAATGTCAATAAAACTTTCTAATCTTGTTTCTAATCCAGTAGTGGAAGATTGTTCGTCTACTAAAATTGAAGTTACAGGGATATTATCTATTTTTCTTATCATTAATTCATTTACTAAAGAATCTGGACCACAGGGAAACGCAGTTAAAAAAATAATTCCATCGACTGAATATCTATAATAACCAATGGCTCCTATTAGTTCTTTAGAGTATGTCCAATATAGAGTAGGAGATAGTTTTTCAGCATACATTCTCGCTGTTTTTTTATCTAGTAAATCTGCATAGATTAATTCTATTCCCATACTTTCTAATTTTTTGATGATTGGTTTTCCAATGTAATTGTCATAAGTATTATAAGGATGAGAAACTAGTAGTATTTTTGGTTTATAACTATTTAGTTTTTGGGTTTGTTTTTTTAATTTTTCTTTAAAATACTTCTTACTTGCTTTTCTTGCTTTAAGATATGATAATAATATTTTGATTATATTCTTTTCTATTGCATGTCCTAAATGAAAATAATTAAAAAGTTCATAGTGATGTTTAGATTTTTCAATATTATATTCTAGGATATTTATATTTGGAAAAAGATTTTTAATGATGTCGTATGTTGCATTAAATTTAACACAAACTTGTTCATTTTTTCCATAATCATATACTCTAGGAACTAAAATATAATCACATTTTCCTTGCAATGATGCTACATGGGATAAATATATCTTGGATGATAAACAGGATTCATCTATAGATAAAGATTTTCCTAACTCTATTGTTTTTTTTGTAGTATTCTCACTAGTAATTACTTTGCAACCTAAATTTTTAAAAAAAGTTTCCCACATGATATGGTAGCGATAGTACAAGTATGCTTTTGGTAATCCGATGGTTATTTGTTTCATTATTTTTTCACCCAATTAATTTTATGTCTTAAAAAAATAGTTATTCCAAAAACTAAATAAAGTAGTATAATATGTAGTTAGGAATGAGGGGATGGTATGATAACTTATAAAAACAGTAATATTATTTCATTTAACAATCAAATAGAAAAGGATAAGATAGGAAATAAAATCCCTACTGATTTTGGTGGAATGATATCTCATTTAACCTACTTAAATAAAGATTATTATTACTATAAACTGGTTAATGTTCATCAATTAATCAATGAATTAATTGGTTGTCAGTTTGCTAAAATTTTAAATCTTGAGAGTGTAGAGTATAAAATAGGAAAAATGAAAGAAGACAAGTACAATACTTATGTCTTATCTAAAGTTTTTTTTGAAGAAAATTATCAATATAAAACTTGCTATGAATATTTTAAAACAACAAGTGATAAGAATATTTCTATGTTTCAAACTCTATTCTCTCCCATTTTTTTGAGTGAATTTAAATTAATTGACCGTTTGGATAAACAAACTATAATAAAACTATTAAAGCTTATTGCCTTAGATTTAAAAATGGGACAAGTGGATAGAAATGATAGAAATATTTTATTGAAGATTGATAAGGAAAATAATATTGATTTGGCACCAATATTTGATTATGGAGAAAGTTATTATAAAAATGAGAAATTTTTTGAGATTTATTCTAATTCTTTTATCACTATTCGACTCAATAAAATGAGTTTTTATAATTTATTCGAACGTTTTCCTGAACTTAGAGAATATATTGATATTCTAAAAAATATATCCCTTCAATCTATTTTAAAAAAGATTGAAGAAGAGAATAATATTTCATTTACAGATAGTGAGATAGATTTTTATCAAAAACAAGATTTACAGAAAAATAAAATATTAAAAAAAATAGAATTAAGATAAGATATCTTAATTCTATTATTCTTCTAAATCATCATCATTAACAATAGTTAAGTCAGCTAAATCATCATCAGAATCATCATCGATATAACTATCATCATTTATTGCATCAACATCATCTAATTCTTGAGCATCTTCGATTTCATCAGAAATCTCTTCTTCTGCTTCTTCTGGAACATCATCTTCTAAGTCTTCAATTGAGATTTTAACTTTATGATTTGATTTTAAGTCCCAAGTTCCATCTTCTAATAAAATAAATTCCTTTGATGTTGTTAATGATTCAAAAAAATCGGCTATTTTATCTACATATTCTTGTTCGGAAAGTTCTAATAAATTACATACTTCTTTAAATAAATCGGCTGTATTTTTGGTTGTTTTATTTTCTTCTAAATACATTTTTGCAATCTCTTTATATGATAATAATTCTAATTCACTTTTTGGTATATTATTCAAACTCATATTTTCCTCCTACATTTCTTCTCTTGGAATAATACCTAATAAATCTAAGGCATTTTGAATTACTATTTGTATCGCTAGTAATAAATTAATTTTTTCTTCAGTAGATTTTTCATCTTCTGTTATAATTTTATCTTTGGCATAGTATGAATGAAACAATGTTGCTAGGTCATAAATATAATTGGCAATGATGTGAGGAGATTCTTTTTTTGCAGATGATATTACGATATCTTCAAACTCTATTAATTTATTCAAGATAGTATATGTTTCTTTTGAATTTAAATTTACATATTGTTCTAATGGAATTGGCTTTTTGTGATATTTTTTTAAAATAGAGCAGATTCGTGCATTAGCATATTCTATATAATAGACTGGATTTTCATTTGATTGCTTTAAGGCTAAATCGATGTTTAAATCCATGCTTGTATCTAAGCTATGTGATGAGAAAAAGTATCTTGTAGCATTTACGCCTATTTCATCTACTAATTCCATTAAAGTTATTGTTTTTCCTGTTCTCTTACTTAATTTCAATTCTTCGCCATCTTTGATTAGTCTTACCATCTGAAGAATTTTAATATCCAAAATGTTACTATCTTTTCCTAGCATTGTTAAGGCTGCTTTTAATCTATTGATATAACCATGATGATCAGAACCAAGTACATCGATTAATTCATCATAGCCACGATTAATCTTATCGATGTGGTAGGCGATATCTGGAGTTAGGTAAGTGTAATTTCCGTCACTTTTAATTAAAACCCTATCTTTTTCATCGCCATATTGGGTCGTTTTTAACCATAAAGCATCGTCTTTAACATAACATTTGTCACTATTTCTTAATTTTGATAAGACATCTTCAACTAGGCATTTGTCGTAAATAGATTGTTCACTAGTAAAAATATTAAAATTTACACGATAACGGTCTAAATCTTTTTTGATTTGAGATAATAATGTTTCTAGACCCTGTTGTTTAAAAAATTCTATATCACTTTCTAATTTTTGATTACCATATTCTTCATAAATTTTTTTTGCTAAATCAATAATTTCTTTACCGTGATAACCATTTTCAGGCAAATTACATTCTAATCCACATAATTCTTTATATCTTTCTTTTATGGAAATTCCTAAGTTGTTCATTTGATTACCAGCATCATTAACGTAGTACTCTTTAGTTACATCATATCCGCTAAAATTCATAATTCTTGCTAAATTATCTCCGTAAGTAGCGCCTCGTCCATGGCCGATATGCAAAATTCCGGTTGGATTAGCACTAACAAATTCAATATTAATTTTCTTGTTCTTGCCAATATTATTTTTACCATAATTTTTATTTTCTGTTATGATTTTATTAATATAACTTAAAAGAAATTCTTTTTTTAAATAAATATTGATAAATCCTGGTGACGCAATTTGAATATCTTCAATCACATCTTCTTTTTCTAAATTTTCTTTAATATTGGTAGCAATCTCTATAGGTGATTGATGTAATTTTTTAGTTAAAGTTAAAGCAATATTTGTAGAGTAATCACCATTTTCTTTTTTAGCAGGCTTTTCTATTACAATATCATTTTCTAATTCTATATTTAATTTATCTAAACTTTTTTTTAGCATGCTAGTTAGTTTAGTTTTTATACTCATCTTATTCACTCATTTCTATTTGGTATTGATAATCGGTGTTAGAATCGATAATATTATATGCAATATCGATTATATTATCTGTTATTTTTAAGTATTTTGTATGAATATTAATCTCTAAAGTAATATCTTCTTCCTTTATGTAATAAGAAGAAGTTGTTGTTTTAAGGTTTTCAAATACTAAAATACTATTGATTAAATCATTTTTTCGTTCTAATACTATTTTTTTAGGAGATAATATTTTTAGTGTATAAATATCAAAATCATGATGATAACTTAATTTGTTTTTGGTTTTTATTGCTGTTGTTTTGATTGGAATTAATTCATTATCTGTTTTGTTTTTTATAAATCCTGATACTTGTATTTTCGTAAAAATTCCTCCTTACATGATTAATCAGTAGACATTATACCACAAGTTTTTTAAAAATAAAACTTATATTTCTCTTTTTTTTACTAATAATATAAATAAGGTTTTTATATTCCTTAATATTTTTTTAGAAAGAGGGATTATAAATGAATAAAATAAAGAAGTTAGGGCTTAGTTTAGGAAAAATTTTAGGCATTTTTTGTATTCTTTTTTTAGTATTTAATTTGCTTCTTTATGGTTATTGTTATTTAACGCCTAAAATCTCTATTCATAAATCCCAATCTTATTATTTATATGATAATGAAAAGAAACTAATTTTTAATGATAGTCGTGATTGGATTAGTTTAGAAGAAATCAGTCCTTATTTAATTCAAGCTACTTTAGCTACTGAGGATAAATCTTTTTATAAGCATTTAGGATTTGATTATTTTAGGATTTTAAAAGCGGTTTTAAAAAATGTACAAAGTAGAAGTTTAAAAGAGGGCGCTTCGACAATTACACAACAATATGCTAGGAATTTATTTTTAAATTATGATAAAACCTGGTCTAGAAAGATTGATGAAGCACTTTTGGCAGCAGAATTGGAAGTTCATTATTCTAAGGAGGAAATTTTAGAAGGATATTTGAATACAATTAATTATGGTGGGGTGTATGGGATTGAAAATGCTAGTTGGTATTATTTTGGACATAGTGCTAAAAGTTTAAGTCTAGCAGAGGCTTCAATGTTAGCAGGAATTCCTCAGTCACCAGCGAATTATTCGCCTATTATTAATGAAAAAAAAGCAAAAACGAGACAAAAAGTTGTTCTTTTATCTATGTATCATAATAAAAAAATCACAAAGGAAGAAATGGATACTACTTATAATTATTCTCTTCAATATATTGGAAAAAGTAATCAGAGTGAGTTAGAGAATGTTTTATATTTTAGAGATGCGGTAATAGACGAGTTGGAATCAATTGATACTATTTCTATTTCTACTTTAAAATCTGGTGGGTTAAAAATATATACTACTTTGGATGTAGGGGCTCAAGAGGCTTTAGAGAAAGCAGTTAATAAAAATATGGATAATTCATCTGAAATTCAAGTTGCAGGAATGATGGTTCATCCTAATACTGGAGCAGTTATGGCGTTAATTGGAGGAAAAGATTATTCTAAAAGTCAATTTAATCGAGCGATTAAGGCCAAAAGGCAAATTGGTTCAACAATGAAACCTATCCTTTACTACTCGGCTTTAGAAAATGGTTTTACTAGTGCTTCTTGTTTTACTAGCGAAAAAACTACTTTTAATTTTTCAACTGGAAAAACTTATACTCCTAATAATTATAATGATAATTATGCGAATGGAGCCATTACGATGGGAGCAGCTATTTCTTATTCTGACAATGTTTATGCGGTTAAAACTCATTTGTTTTTGGGAGAAAATACTTTAGTTAATATGGCTCATAGATTAGGGGTTACGAGTTCTCTACAGCCTAATCCTTCCTTAGCCCTAGGGACAGGAGAAATTAGTATGAATGAATTAGTTGAAGCCTATAGTTCTTTTGCAAATATGGGATATAAGGTGAATCAACACTTTATTGAAAAGATTGAAGATAGTAATGGAGAAGTCTTGTATCAGTACGATAGTCAGAAGGAAAAGATTTTAAATGAAAATTTGACTTTTATTTTAAATGAAATGTTAACTTATACTTATGATAAGGCATTTATTGGTTATAACTATCCAACTGTTATTAGTTTACTTCCTAAAATAAGTCATAAATATTCTATAAAGACAGGAACTACAGATACGGACATGTGGATTGTTGGCTATAATAAAAATGCGGTTTTGTCTATTTGGAACGGATATGATAACAATCAAAAGATGAGTTCTAATGAACATAATTATCATAAGAATATTTGGATTGATACTATGGAAGAGTACTTGAAGGATAAGGATAATAATTGGTATGAAATTCCATCTAATGTTGTTGGAACTTTAGTTAACCCAATTAATGGAAATATTGCACAAGAAGGGGATAAAACAACAAAAATATTTTACTTTTTAAAGGGAACTGAACCTAGTTATGGAACTCGTGATTATGAAAGTGTATTTAAGGAGGAAAATGAGAAGAAATTTGCAAGTTAGAAAATATTGTTATTGAATTAACTAAAAAAAGAAGTAGATTATTTTTCTACTTCAATGGTTATCTTTACAGCATTTGATAAATCTTCTTCATTGATATTTATTTGATATCCAAACGATTCTAGGTTAAGAGCAAGACTCTTAATTGTATTTAAAACTGGAGTTAAATTTTTTTGCATTGGTTCTACTATTTGATTATTTTCCATAGTTGGTTGTTCTATTTCTTGATTATACACTGGGATATTTGGTGCTGGTTGATTATTCTCTGGATATGCTGGTGTTTGAATCGAACTAACTTCAGTTGGAATATTCATTTCTGGAGTAGGATTTACATATCCAGTTGGAGCAATATTTTGAGACATATCAAACTGTGGAATATTGATTTGAGGGTCTGGTACAATATTTGGTTCAGGTTGCTCTTTTAACATATTATTTTCTGGCATATTGTTGTATATTGGTGCTGGGTTAATTTGAGAAAATGATGCTAGTTCTTGGTTTTGAATTTGATTGTTCATCATTGAATTTGGCTCTTGAATAGATGGTTGATTCATCATTATTGGAGTAGGCTCTTGCTGCACTATTGGTTGATTTCCTATTGTTGGAGAAGTCATTTGATTTTCACTTTGTAAAGCCCCAATATTAATTACGTTATCAGTTGGTCCAGGAATAGGATTTAATTGTTCTTGTTGCCTACTAATATCAAACTGAGTATTTATCGTAGTTGGGTTTACTCCTGCAGATAAATTTTGAGACTGATTGGTATTAAAACTTGCTACTTGTTGATTTGATGATGGCTGTACTTGTTCTGTATTTATATCTGTTAAATCAATTAAGTTATTACTTTGAATGTTAGAATTAATCCCTCCCATATTCATATTTGTTGGCTCATCCTCTAATGATGGAAAAAAACGTCCTCCAAAGGTTGGTTCTTGATTATTAGATGTCATAGGTTGAGGAGATACCCCCATATTATTATTCATCATATTACTCATATTATTATTCATATTAAAATCGTCCCTTTCATATTCTATTTTATTTAATTCAGATAAACTAATGATGTCTGAATCTTTTGTTCTATTATTTATTTGTTGATAACTATTTTCTATTATGGGTTCAAAGTCATTAGGTTGATTAAGATTATCTTGATTACCATGGATAGGTTGATGCCCATTACTTGGAATATTCTTTTTAGGTAAAGAAGAATTAATAAATTTTCCTTCCATGGAAGGAGCATTTTTTTTCTTATCATAATTATTAATCATCTTATATTGTTCTACTACTTCATCATCAACATTCTTGACAAGAGCAGGGATTGTCTTTAAGCCTAGCAATCTAGCAGCTTCATATCTTTTATTACCAATAATAATTTGATATTTTCCATTATTTGGTCTTAGCAAAAGTGGTTTTAATATTCCATATTCTCTTATTGAATCTACTAAATTTTGAAGATTGTCATCAATCATTAGTCTTTCAGAAGGTGGTATTATCGTACTTACTTCAATATTTTGTACAACATTATCCATATCCATAAGCATCCCTCTATTCCTTTTATTCTACTAGTATCATACAATAATTTTTTTCTTTTTTCAATATTTAAGATAAATTTTTAAATTTTATTTTCAGATACTGTTAAGTATTAAAGACTTTTCTTTTTAATATCTGTATATTTTCTTGGATACTTTAAATCGGTTTTATCTATCTTTTTATATCTTATTAGTGTTCTAATACTTTCTTCATAGGGAAGAGTAAAGGTAAGTATTTTTTCTTCTTCAATTTTTAACTTTTTGTAATAAATATCTATATTCTCGATTTCTTTTTGAATATCAGATTTCATTGCAATATAATTTCCTCCCACTTTTACAAGAGGAATTGAATACTCTAATAGATGTTTTAAAGGGGCTACAGCACGAGATGTTACAATATCATATTTTTCACGAACAGTTTTGCTATAAATTTCAGCTCTAGCATTAATAACTTCAATATTCTTTAACCCTAGTTCTTGAATTACAAGTTGTAGAAATTTACATTTTTTTTCAGTAGCATCCACTAATGTTACTTTTAAGTTAGGATAAACTATTTTTAAGACCATTCCTGGAAAACCAGCTCCCGTTCCAATATCACATAAACTTTGATTTTCTAATTTGATTATCTTTGATAAGGTCAGACTATCATAAAAGTGTTTTAAATAAACGCCTTCTTTATTCTTGATTGCAGTTAGGTTATATTTTTTATTTTCTCTTCTTAATACTTCGTCATATTTTTCTAGTTGTTCTAGCATATGCTCAGTTAAGTTTATATTTATTTTTTTTAATTCATTTATAAATTGTTCTTTATTCATTATAATTCTTCCTTAAATAAATCATTAAAATTGAGATATCTGCCGGGTTTACTCCACTGATACGTGAAGCTTGTCCAATAGAAGTCGGGCGAATACGTTCTAATTTTTGTCTTGCTTCGCTAGCTAAGTTAGTGACTTTTTGATAATCAATATCTTTAGGAATTTGTTTAGATTCGTTCTTTAACATTTTTTCCGCTTCGCGTTCTACTTTTTTAATATAACCTTCATATTTCACTTGAATTTCAACCTCATTCATTACTTCTTTAGAATAGTCTAGTGTTAATAAATGATTTTCAATTAGAGAAGATAGTGTTATTTCATTTCTTTTTAATAAATCATAAATTGTAATCCCATCTTTAAGGGAAGGGGAGTTTAAGTTTTGCAGAACATTATTTACTTCTTCTGTTGGAGTCAATTTTTTTTGTTTTAATTCTTCTTTTAGTAATTCAATTTTTTTCTTTTTTTCTAAGAAACGATTATATTTTTCTTCTTTGATTAATCCTACCTTATGACCATAATCTCTTAATCGTAAATCTGCATTATCGTGTCTTAAAAGAAGACGATACTCAGCTCGAGAAGTTAGCATTCGGTAGGGCTCCATTGTTCCTTTTGTTACTAAATCATCTATTAAAACCCCAATGTAGGCTTCATTTCTTTTTAAAATTAAAGGCTCTTTTCCTTCTATCTTTAATGAGGCATTGATTCCAGCAATTAATCCTTGACAAGCCGCTTCCTCATAGCCACTTGTTCCATTAATTTGACCAGCAGTAAAGAGATTTTTTAATATTTTTGTCTCTAGACTTGCATAGATTTGTGTAGGGTAGATTGCATCATATTCAATTGCATAAGCATATCTTAAGATTTTAGCATGTTCCAATCCCTCTAGGGAATGAACCATTTCTTCTTGAATTTCAGTTGGCATACTGGTTGAAAATCCTTGTAAGTATATGTCATCATAAGAAAGACTTTCTGGTTCTAAGAAAAGTTGATGTCGCTCTTTATCCTTAAATCTAGTTATTTTATCTTCAATTGATGGGCAATATCTAGGACCCACACCTTTAATATCATTTAATCCACCATACATACTAGATTTTGATAAATTATCTAAAATGATTTTATGTGTATTTTGATTGGTATAAACCAAATAGCATGGTTTTTGTTTTTCTACATCATAAAGGGGTGAAATATCATGAGAAAATGTATATGGCGTTTTATCTCCATCTTCTCTTTTAGTTTTGCTAAAATCAATGGAACTTTTTTCTATTCTAGGTGGAGTACCAGTTTTAAGTCTTAAAATTTCAAAGCCATACTTTTTTAGATTGTCACTTAAGTGTAGGGAAGGGGACTCACCGTGAGGACCACTTCTAGTACGCGTTGAACCTCTTAAGATATCTGATTTAAGATATGTTCCTGTCGTTAAAATTACTACTGATGCAAAAATTTTTTCCCCATTTGCTAGTATGACACCATTTACTGTATTTTCTTCAACAATTAAGTCTTCTACCATTCCTTCACGTAATTCTAAATTTTCTTGTTGGTTTAAAGTTTTCAACATTTCCTGTGGATAAGTAATTTTATCTGCCTGTGCTCTTAGAGAGTGAACTGATGGTCCTTTAGAAGAATTTAACATTTTCATTTGAATTAAAGTTTTATCTGCATTGATTCCCATTTCTCCACCTAAAGCATCAATTTCACGAACAATAATTCCTTTAGCGGATCCACCAATAGATGGGTTACAAGGCATAGTAGCAATATTTTTTATATTTCCTGTTATAAGAAGGGTAGAGTGCCCAATTCTAGCAGAAGCTAAGGCCGCTTCACATCCAGCATGTCCACCTCCAACAACTATTATTTCATATTCTTTCATGTTTTCCTCCCTTTTATTTTCCTAAACAAAATCTAGAAAATAATTCATCGATTAATTCTTCTTTATAAGTTTCCCCAATAATTTCTCCCAAAGTCTCCCAAGCATCTTTGATACTAAATTCTACAATATCAATTGGTTCTTTTTTTCGAATAGAAAAAATGGCATTTTCAATGTAAGATAAAGACTTTTTTAATAATGCGATACTTCTCGCATCACTTAGGTAAGTTAAATCTTTAGTTTCTAAATTTCCTAAGTTAAAAATTTCTATTATTCTTTGTTTTAATACATCTATTCCTTTATTTTCTTTAATACTTAATTCTATATATTTGTTATCTTTTAATTGGTTTCTATCTAATTTTTTATCTAAATCTGTTTTATTGATTAAGATAATTGATTTTTTGTTTTGTAAAGTACTGATTAAGTTTAAATCTTCTTGAGTTAATTCTTCATTATTATTTAGCATTAGAATAATTAAATCACATTTATTAATCATTTCTTTACTTTTTTCCACTCCAATTTTTTCTACAACATTATCCGTTTCTCTGATTCCTGCTGTATCAATAATATTTAAAATGACTCCATTTAAGGTAATTTTTCCTTCCACAATATCTCTAGTTGTTCCTTCAATATCTGTTACAATGGCTTTTTCTTCTTCTAATAAAGCATTTAATAAACTACTTTTTCCTACATTAGGTCTTCCAATAATTCCAACATTAATTCCTTCATTAATGATTTTACCATCATGAGAGTCTTTAATAATTTGTTCTAAATTGGATTGAAAAGAATAAAGCTTGGGAAGTATTTTATCTGTTGTTAATTCTTCGATATCCTCATATTCTGGATAATCTATGTTTACTTCAATATGAGAAAGTATTTCTACCAATTTATTTCTTAACTCTTTGATATTATTTGTTACTTTACCGGTTAATTGATTAATGGACAAAGTTCTAGATGACTCAGTTTTAGCTGAGATTAAATTCATAATTCCGTCTGCTTCTACTAAATCAATTCTTCCATTTAAAAAGGCTCGTTTTGTAAATTCACCTGGTTCAGCGAGTCTTGCCCCATTTAAAAGAAGCAATTCTAGTACCTTGTTTGTCGTTGCAATTCCACCATGACTATTAATTTCCACAATATTTTCCGTCGTAAATGTTTTGGGAGCAAGCATGACAGATACTAATACCTCATCAATTACTTGTTTTTTATCAACAATATAACCATAATGAATGGTATGACTTTGCACTTTCGTTAAATCTGGTCCTTTAAAAATTCTATTTACAATATTTACACTATTTTCACCACTTACACGAATAATTGAAATTGCTCCTACACCTAGTGCGGTTGAAATTGCTGCTATTGTATCCATCGAAAAATCACTTCCTTTGACTGTATTTATTTTAGCACAGAATAAAAAAAAATTAAATAGAATTCTAATCTTGATATAATTCTATTTCGCCACTATGATAAGCATCAATTACTTTATTAGAAATGACTGAATTAATATACCTTGCTTTTTTAGGATGAATTAAATATCTTACAGTTAATTCAATATGATTATCTACTATTTGTGTATAAATAATAGGATCATATTTGTTATAGTAAATTCTATAATCACTGGAACTATTATTGACTTGATTTTTCATTTTGGGAGGAATATTTTTTATTGCTTCATTAGAATTTACTATTTTATAAATTACCCCCTTTGTTTTGGATAAGTTACATTTTAAAGGAACTTTAAAAGTCATTTCATTCCAAATATATTTAAATGCCTTATTATAATTACGAAGAGGATGATTAAAAATAAGGGAATTAGGGAGATGGGTAATTATTCCAGTACTTTGACCTGTAAAGGTTTGATTGTTTACTTCTAACACCTCAAAACTTAATGTATTTATATTAATTACGTCTCCTTTATAATTATTGATTTCAATTCTGTCTTCTATTTCAAATGGTTTTTTGATTTTTATGTAGATTCCTGAAAAAAAGTTAAAAATCAAGTCTCTTAAAGCAATAGTAAATCCTGCTGAAATTAAACTGATTAATGTGATAAAACTCTCTAAGTATTTTCCCCAAAGTAATATAAAAATGAAAAATTTTATTATATTGATTAGTAATTTATATTTTTGGATATAAAGGTATTCTTTTTTTGAATCATTTATTTTTTTTAAAATACTTACTCCTATTTTTTTGATGATAGTTAGGAATAAGAAGAAAATTAATGTTTTTGCAATCAAAATCCAGTAAGTTTCATCTATACTAGTTATGTTACTTAAATACGTAATTATTTTCATCTATTTTCCTTCTTTCTTTATAATATAGGTTATTCATTATAGCATAATGTATGATTTTATCAAGAAAAATTGGAAAAATATATTTCAGTTGACAAAAAAAAGAAGAAGTTGTCTAATTTTCTTCTTTCAGTTTTATTACTACATACCGGTTTGGTTCTTCACCAATACTTTCTGTATAAACATATTTATTATTAGAAAGAGTATTATGTACAATTCTTCTTTCATAAGAATTCATTGTTTCTAATTTTGCTTCTACTTTTGTTCTAGCTACTTCTCTAGCGATTTTTCTTGCCGTTCTTTCAATATTTGTAATTCTATGCGTTTTATAATTTTCAACATCTACCATAACTCGATATTTATCGCCGAACTCTTTTAAAGCAATTTGGCGAATAATATTTTGAAGAGAATCTAATGTTTTTCCTTCTTTTCCTATTAGTATTGAGTTATTGTTAGAAAAAATATTAATTTCAAGATTTTTCTCTCTTTTTCTAATTTCTAAATTGGCTTCAATATTCATTAAATTTAAGATTTGACTTATGGTTTCTTTTAAAAAAGATATGATATCATTTATTGTTATCACTTCTAATTTAATATTTTTTTTCAAAATTCCTTGCTTTTCTTCTAAAATATTGATAATGATGTTATCTTCATCTATTTTTAACTCTGCTAAGGCCTTATTTTTAGCGTCTTCGTAACTTTTTGCTTCATAAAAATATTTTTTCATTATTTTTTCTTCTTTCTTTCAACGTACACATTTTGTAAAATTGTAAATAAACTTGATGCTATCCAGTAAATTCCAAGTGCTGCTGGCAATGTAAGGGACGCTATAGAAATCATTGCTAGCATGAAATAAATTGTATATTTCATTTGTTCGGCCGCCGGACCGGATTGGTCTTTCATGGTCTTCCTAAAGGAGATAAATGTTGTACCGATGATTAAAACAATTAGTAATATATACCAATAATTATGATTATTTAATATTCCCACCCAAGGGGTAGTACCCATTTGAAATACTAAAAAGTTATTTTCAAATAAAGCTGGTGTTCTATTAATTGCTTCTAAAAAAGCAAATAATAGAGGCAATTGAATAAAACTTAATAAACATCCAGAAAGAGGATTTATTTTATATTTTTGATAAATTAACATCATCTCCTGGGCTTTTTTTGCTTGGTCTTCTTGGCTGTCTTTTCCTTGATATTTTTTCTCCAACTTAGCTAATTCTGGTTGCGCTTGCTTAATTAACTCTGACTGAACTGCTGTTTTCTTCGTAATTGGCATTAGGACTAATCTAATTAATAAGCAAGTAATAATAATTGATAAGCCATAACTATTAAGAATTCCCCCAATTTGTAGAATTAACCAAGCCAATGGTTTCACAAAAATACTTGTCCATAACCCTTCATAATTGTTTAAAGGAGTAAATTTATCACAACTTGGTAATTTTTTGATATTTACTTTATTATCCTCATAAATTTTAATTACATTTTTATTTGTTGGTTTACAAATGATATTTTCTGTAATTGATTGACCAGTTTCTTCATTCGTAATTACTTTATTATCCTTTCCTTTTAATTGTTTAGTACATCCAGATAGTAGGAATATACACATTAAACAAATGACTATTTTTTTTAACTTATTTTTTTCTTTCATTTTTTTCTCCTATCTTTTTTAGAAGATTAATTAAATTAAATTCCATTTCTTGATAATTTAATTCTATTAACTTCTTTCTAATTATTATAACATAATCAAAATTTTTCTGCACCATTTTTTCATTGGTATCAATGATATTCTTAACTCTTCTTTTTATTTTATTTCGAACATTAGCTTTGCCAGTTTTTTTGGGGACAGAAATTCCAAATTTTGTAGTTTCATTATTTTTTCTATAGTAAATAACATAATAAGTATTTTTCACATATGGACATTTATTAATGATTTCAGTAAATGTTTGTTCTTTTTGAAGAATATCTCTTTTTTTCATTTGGTTTCATCTTCCTCCTTTACATATATGAAAGAAAAATTTAGCATTTGCAAAAAAAAAGCCACAAATAATTCGTGACTATTATGCACATAGTTTTTTTCTTCCCTTTGCTCTTCTACTTTTTAAAATATTTCCGTCTTTACGAGCTCTAAATCCAAATTTCTTGGATTTTTTATTATTATTAGGTTGAAAAGTTGGCCCTTGAGTTTTTGCCATAAATACACCTCCTAATCAAAATGCTCTTTTATTATATATGTTAAAAATCATTCTGTCAACATATATGTTTACAAAAAAAATGGTTTTTTGCCTGCTTTTGTCATTTTTTTCATCAAATAGAGGTTTTTATGATAAAATAAAGATAGGTAAATAGTAGGAGGAAAGATTATGTTTAAGGAAATTACTGCAATTAGTAAAAATTATGCTTGGGTTAAAATTGAGGGGTCAACAAATGAAGATTTACTAAACATGAATTTAGTTTTTGAAGACAGTGGGAAAAGAATTCTAGGAGAAGTGGATGAAGTTGATGATGGAAAAGTTAAAGTTAGTTTTTTAGGAGAATTTATTGAAAATAAATTTCAAAGTGGTATTATTCGAAAACCTAGTTTATCCGCTAATATACGCCTTATTAATAAGGAAGAACTTGGGGAATTAGTGGGGGATAATGATAATAAAAGTATGATACTTGGTCTTTCTCCTCTTTATAATGATTACCCTGTTAAGATTGATATTGATGATATGTGGAGCAACCATAACGCATTTTTTGGAAATACTGGTAGTGGTAAAACTTATGGGGTTTCAAGGTTTGTTCAAAATTTGTTTAATATGCCCGATAAGATTCCATTTAATAGTAACATTTTTATTTTCAATAATACTGATGAGTATGATAATGCTTTTCGAAATATTGGAAGTTATAATATAAACTACAACTACAAAATGTATTCTATAAATGGAGAAGGGGGAAATAGCATCAAATTACCGTTGTGGCTATTAACAGTAGATGATTATGCTAATATTTTAGATGTTACTGCTTATTCACAGTTAGCTATTATCGAAAAAATGTTAAGTTTAGTATCTGTATTTGCTAGAAATGATGAAGAAGCCCACAGATATAAAAATCATTTAATTGCTAGTGCCATTGTATCAGTTCTTTATACAAACCAAACAGCAGGAAGAATTCGTGATCAAATATTCTCTATTTTAGAAAATTGTTATACTGATGAATTAAATTTAAATGTTGATGTCCCTGGTATCGGATACACTAGACAATTTCGAAAATGCTTTGAAATTGATAGTAAGGGAGAATTTGCAGAGAGAATACTTATTGCAGAATATATTCAACAATTTGTAGATAACTCCACAACATGGAATGAAGATTTTGTTCCCACTTATTTTACATTGGACGACTTGGAAGTTGCTCTAAATTTTGCTCTAATTTCAGAAGGATTATTATTAAACGAAAAAACTTCTTCTGAGGCAATGGCTTTGAAAGTAAAATTACATACTATTAACAATAGTAGTTACAAAAAATTATTTGATTATGGAAAGTTTTGCACAGTATCAGACTTTATCACTGATATTGTGATGGCGGGTCAAAATAAAAGAGCACAAATTATCAATTTCGTTTTAGAAGACATTGACGATAGGTTTGCAAAAGCACTTGTTAAAGTTTACTGTCGTATTATTTTTAAATTTAGTAAGGGACTTAAAGATAGAGGAGCCATGCCTATACATCTAATGTTAGAGGAAGCTCACCGATATGTACAAAAAGATTATGACTTAGAAATTTTAGGTTATAATATTTTCGAAAGAATTGCTAAAGAGGGAAGAAAATTTGGTGTTATTTTAGATTTAATTACACAAAGACCTACAGAATTAAGTGAAACTGTTATTTCTCAGTGTACAAATTTCTTAATTTTTAAAATTACCCACCCAAGTGACTTAGAATATATTAGAAAAATGGTACCTAATATTAGTGCAGATGTTATCGAAAAACAAAAATCATTACAAGCGGGTACCTGTGTAGCTTTTGGAAAAATGATGAAAATTCCAATGATTGTAAAAATGCAAATTCCTAATCCTGAACCACATAGTTCTAATGCTTCAATCTACGATAAATGGATGATAGAGCTTAAAAACTAGATTAATGATTTAATAGTTTAATGACTACATTATTAAAAACAAACTAAAATTCAATACATCTTATTAATTTATTTTTTAATTTTTTGAAGCAAAAATTAATTTGAATAATAAACTTAGTATTTTTCAAAATTATATTATAAAATTCTCTAGGAACTAAAAAAATATTCTAAATTTTAATAAGTTATCCGGCATAACTGTGGATAACTTATTTTTAAATCCTTATTCCAAAAGGAATAAATAATATCTTCCACAAAAATCCACTTTAAAATAACTTTTCCACAATTATCTGTTTATAATTGCTTGTGGAAAACTGTGGAAAATATCCATTTTTCCTTATCAAAACTGTATATTTTAGCAGTGGAAAAGTTATTATTTCGTATTTTTCGTTACTTAGTAATAAACTTTTATAAAAAAAAAAAGTTTTATGTTAATATTGTTAATGAAGTGTGGAGGGATTAGTATGGATGTTGATGAATTATGGAGAAATTTTTTAGAAATAATAAAAAATAGTATATCATCTTTGTCTTATGAAACTTGGTTTAAAGACACAAAACTAGTTACTATTAGAAATAATACTGCTGTAATAATTGTCCCTATGCCCGTTCATAAAAAGCATTTAATGGAAAATTATAAGGATATCATTGAGAAAAAATTTAAACAACTAACTGGAACTATTTTTGATTTTGTTTTTTTATTGGATGATGAATGGAATCAGCAGAAAGAATCAGAAAATGCTAGTTTAGACGAAAAAAATACTAATCAAGATGAGCATATAGCCAAAAAGAAAGAAAATTTCGTAGTTAATTTTGAAAAAGCAAATTTAAATAGAAATTATAGCTTTGATAATTTTATTGTTGGAAATTCAAATCGATTTGCCTTTACCGCTTCAATGGCTGTAGCTGAAAAACCAGGTAAAGCTTACAATCCTTTATTTTTATATGGAAAAAGTGGCCTAGGAAAAACACATTTAATGCATTCAATAGGGAATTATATTTTAGAGAATACCGACTTAAAAGTATTGTATATTTCTAGTGATAAATTTGTTAATGATTTTATCAATGCTGTTCGGAATAACGATAAAGAAAATTTCAAAAAAATAGAAAATTTTAAGGCTAAGTACCGAAATATTGATGTTTTGATGATAGACGATATTCAATTTTTGGGGAACGCTACAAAAGGACAAGAAGAATTTTTTCATACTTTTAATGAACTATATAATGAGAATAAACAAATAGTTATTGCGTCTGATCGCTCAGTAGACGATTTAAAAATGTTAGAAAATAGATTATTAACAAGATTTAATTGGGGACTTACTGCTAATATTACTCCTCCTGATTTTGAGCTTAGAATGAGCATACTTGAGCGAAAAATAGCTCATCAAGAGTCTGCTAAAGATGTTCCTAAAGAAGTAATAGAGTATATTGCAAATAACTTTGCTTCTGATGTTAGACAACTAGAAGGGGCTATTACTCGGGTTTTTGCCTATGCATTAATGATGAATAAAGGAAAAGTTGATTTAGATATTGCGATAGATGCATTAAAAGATCAACTAACAGATAGAAGTGTTTATAAAAATGATGTTCATAGAATTCAAACGGTAGTTTGTGATTACTTTAAAATAACTTTAGATGATATAAAAGGGAAAAAAAGGAGTCAAAATATAAATTATCCTAGACAAGTAGCGATATATTTATGTAGAATATTGGCAAATGAATCTTTTCCTAAAATAGGTACTTATTTTGGTGGCAGAGATCATTCTACTATAATGAGTTCTTACAGAAAAATAGAAAAGGATCTGCAAACAAATGAACAATTAAAAATAGTAATTAAAGAACTTAAGCAACAACTTTCACCTTGAGTTGTGGAGATTAAAAATTTTTTCCACTAATATTGTGGAAAAAAAAACAAGCTTAATAAAGGATATATTAAGTTTTCCACAGTTTCCACATCATAATAAATAATAAGAAGAAAGAAGGAAGATATATAATGAAATTTATTATAAAACAAGAAATATTATTAGAAAGTTTATATCATGCATCTAGAGCCATTTCTCCAAGAAACCTTATTCCCATTTTAACAGGAATTAAATTTGATTTAAAAGAGGAGGGTCTATATTTATCTGCTAGCGATTCAGATATTTCTATACAGTGCTTTATTCCTAAAGAAGATATTATTGAAGTGTTTGAATATGGAAGTATTGTCATTGGAGGAAAATACATTGTTGAAATTATCAAAAAATTACCAAATTCAGATATAACTATTGAGGTAATGGATGAAAACAAAATGATTGTCAGTACTAGTAACACAGAATTTAATTTAAATGGAATAAACTCTAATGAATTCCCAAATTTAGATTTGGAAAAAACAAATGAACCAATCTTTATAAAAACTAATTTGATGAAAAAAATTATTTCTCAAACTTTTTTTGCGACATCAAAAAATGAGTCACGACCATTGTTAACTGGTATTAATTTTAGAATTGATGGTCGTGTTATGGAGGTTATTGCTACTGATTCTTATAGATTAGCTAAAAAAACAATTTATTTAGACAAAGATTTAGATTATAAAGTAAATATTGTAATACCTGGAAAAAATTTACTAGAATTAGATAAAATTATGTGTGATGATAAAGATAACTTAGAATTACATATCTTTGAAAATAAAATATTATTTAAGTATAAGAATATTTTGTTTTTATCTAGATTGTTGAGTGGTACTTATCCTGCTACTTCTTCAATTATACCAACTGATTTTAAAGTACAAATTAGGTGTAGTTGTGGTGGTTTATTTGAAATGATTGATCGAGCATCACTGTTGACTTCTGATCGAGATAAAAATATTATTCGCTTAGAGCTTATTGATCAAGATCTTATTATTTCTTCTAATTCTCCAGAGATTGGAAAAGTAGAAGAAAAAATGCTAGTTGATAGTATGGATGAAATATCTATTTCATTTAGTTCTAAATACATGTTAGATAGTATTAAAAGTTTTGAGACTACAGATATTACATTATGTATGAATAATGATAATAGTCCAATTATCATTCAATCAGATGAGGATGAGTCTTTAATTCAATTAGTTTTACCTATTAAAACTTACTAGTTAGTTTGATGATACGATACTACAATAATAAATTTTATTTACTTCAGAAAAATTAACTTAAATTATTTAAACTATTTTTAGTCTATTGTGAAAGTTAATTTTGGTTGATTTGTCAAAAATTGGTGGAACCTAGCAAAAAGGATTGTTGTAAATTTAAGATTTTTTAAGAATAGTTTAGTTTTGCTATTCTTTTTTCCTTTTGATTATTGAAAATACGTATGTTAGTTTGTTAACTATCTTAATCATTTATGATGATTTTTTTATAAGGAATTGTTCTAGTTTATTATATATTAAATGAATTTATATTATATTTACACTATGATATAGAAAAATTGTTTTTATGAAATAGATATTTATGTTGAATCTTTCTTATAGTATGAAGATATTATGTTAATGAAGTAAAAAAAAATGAATCTGAGGAGTATATTGGGTAATTAATTGAAAAAATTAAACTATTATGGTAGTAAGGAGTTGTTTGGTATAAACTAGGTTGTGACATTTATACAACTAAAAACAATAAATTTTATATAGACATGTAGTTTAGTGACTATTGCTTATCATGAATAATGAAAATATTTGTAAAATATTTATTTTTTCGACAAAAATCGACAAAATTCGACAGATTTTTATGTTTTAATAATTATTAATTTCTTTGGTTTTATAAGAAATTAGAGAGGAGGGGGTTATGTTGTTGGATAGTTATGAAATAAATGATGAAACGCTTTTAATTATTCCTTATGATTGTGGAAAATCAAAGGTATATGAATACGATGATGAATTTATTGTTAATATGATTCCACTAACAATTGTAAAAAATAGTTGTATGTTTTTTGGATCATCTTTTGAAGGTAGAAGGGAAGCTTCTAAAAAAATTATTGGAATTGATATGAAAGTTCCAATTATTGTAGAAGAAAGTAAGAATATTATTTTTTTTCCTGTATCTAGCTGTATCAGTAAAAATAGTGCATGGATTTCTTATCAAAACTTAATTCAATATTCAAAAATTGATTGTAATTCTTCAAGATTATGTTTCAAAGGTAATAAATTCTTAAAATTAAATATGAAGTATAATTTGATAGATAATCAAGTAATTCGTTGTATTAAGTTGGATACTTTGCTTTGCAAAAGAAAAAAATTTAATAAAAATATTGGTACTACTACTCTTGAAAATTAGTAAATAAAAAGAGAAAAATTGATACTTTTTTGAGACTGCTGATAAAGTCTCTTTTTTTAGTCTCTTTTTCATACAATTTTTAATATCTATCCTTCAAAAATAGGTAACTTTAGTAATTCGTTAGCTAAAAATTTTGTTCATTTGAATACGTTGAGAATTTTTCTTTTTTAAACTAGAAAGTTTGTGATATTCTGAAACTATTAGTAAAATTAATTTGTCATAGTCTGAATTAATTTTATTTAAATATTAATTGAAATAGTATAAAAAATATTTTGGTTTAGTTAAAATATCTATAATTTGATATAAATAAAATAAGTTACAAATATTTTAGTGAATTATGTAATTATATATTCAATTTTTTATTAGTTTAATATTATTTTAGTATTTTTAATTTAAAAATAGTATTTGATTTGTTGTACAATTTAGTTGAACTATAGTTACTATTCATAGTTAAATTCTTTATTTTAAAGGAATTATTGACTTTGTAATTTCAAAGATATGTAAAATATAGCTTTTTATATTTTAATTAGATAAAATTATAAGTTAAAATCATTATAACCAAAAAGTAAAAAGGGTTGTTAGTAGTAACGAATTCTAACAAAAAAATAAAATTATTTGCTTAAATATCTTTATAAAACAATGCTTTTTATGGTATAATTTAATTGTACATAATTTTGGTAGGTTTGGTGAAAAAATGGATTTTATTATTTATAATTATTATGATAATTAAACGTTTAGTATTAAAAAATTATAGAAATTATGATAATTTAGATATTGAATTATCCTCTGGAATAAATATATTTATTGGAAATAATGCTCAAGGAAAGTCAAATATTTTAGAATCTATTTTTGTTTTAGCACTTACTAAATCATATATGAATGTTAAAGATCAAAACTTAATAAAATGTGGGAGAAATTTTTCTAGTATTAGTGGTAACTGTTCGAAAAGCGGTATAAATTTTAAAATGACAGTTTCTATTAAAGATGATGGTAAAAAATTAAGGTTGGATTCTAAGGAAATGAAAAAATATAGTGATTATGTTTCAATACTAAAGGTTTTGATTTTTAGTCCATATAATGTAAATTTTATTAAGGATAGTCCCAATGTTAGAAGAAAAAATATCAATATGGTAATAAGTCAATATTCTTCTGGCTATATGAATCTTTTACAAAGATTTAATGTTGTTTTGAAAAAGAGAAATCAATATTTAAAGAATGTTGATTTTACCAAAGATTATAATCATTATTATTTAAATATTTTAAATGAAAAGTATTGTAGTATTGTTGTAGAAATTTTTTTACTTAGAAAAGATTTTATCGAAAAAATAAACTCATATTTGTCAAAAATTTATTTTGAGATTATGGGATATAAAAATTTAGAAATAAAATATGTTAGTAATATTCAATTTTTTGATAATAAGGAAATAATGATTAATAGTTTTAAGAAAAATTTAATTGATAACTTTGAAAAAGAAAAGAGATATGGCTCTACTATGTTAGGAATTCATCGTGATGATTTTGTTTTTTATCTTGATGGAAAAGAACTGTCTATTTATGGTTCACAGGGGCAGATTCGAGTAGCAATTTTGGCTTTAAAGTTAGCCGAACTTATTCTTTTTAAAGAAAGAGATAATGAATATCCAATTTTGCTTTTAGATGATATTTTTAGTGAATTGGATATTGAAAAGAGAAATAGACTAGTAAAGTATATATTGAATGATGTTCAAACTATTATAACAACCACTGATATTGAATGTTTGGATTCTGAGTTAATTTCTAAAGCCAAGGTATTTTCAATTTGTAATGGTATGATAGTTGATGTTAGAAAGAAGGAATGCAAAAATGAATAATGAACATTATGATGCTTCTGATATTCAGGTTTTAGAAGGATTGGAAGCAGTTCGAAAAAGACCTGGAATGTATATTGGTAGTACAAGTGAAAAAGGACTCCACCATTTAGTGTGGGAAATTGTTGATAATGCTATAGATGAAGCCTTAGCAGGATATTGTGATGATATAGAAATAACTGTTAACAAAGATGGTTCTGTGACGGTTAAAGATGATGGTAGAGGAATTCCTGTAGAAGTTCATCCTAAAACTGGTATTTCTACTGTAGAAACAGTTTATACTGTTTTGCATGCTGGTGGAAAATTTGGTGGTGGAGGCTATAAAGTAAGCGGTGGTCTTCATGGTGTAGGAGCTTCTGTTGTGAATGCATTAAGTAGATGGGTGGAAGTTACTGTATATAAAGAAGGAAAGGTTAATTATATTAAATTTGCTAATGGTGGTCATACAATTCAACCTTTAAAAGTTATAGGAGAATGTAGTTTGGAGAGGACTGGAACTACTGTTACTTTTATGCCTGATGAAACTATTTTTAAAGAAACTACAACTTTTGATTATGATATTTTAAAGACAAGAGTTCGTGAATTGGCTTTTTTAAATAAAGGACTTAGAATTATATTAATGGATGATAGAACAAATCAAAAGGATATTTTTATTTATGAGGGTGGATTAAAAGAATTTGTTGCGTATGTAAATAAAAATAGGACACCTATTCATCAAGATATAGTTTATGTTGAAGGTATGGAAAGTGATATATCTATTGAAGTTGCTCTTCAATATAATGATGGTTATAATGCAACTGTTTATTCATTTGTTAATAATATTATTACTCCTGAAGGAGGGACACATGAAGATGGAGTGAAGTTGGCTTTGACAAGAATAATTAATAATTATGCAAAAAATAATAAAATGTTAAAAGATAATGATGATCCTTTAAGTGGTGATGATGTTCGTGAGGGAATTACGATGATAATTTCAGCTAAAGTTCCAGAACCTCAATTTGAAGGTCAAACGAAGACAAAGTTGGGAAATAGTGAAGTTAGAAAAGTTGCAGCTAGTATATTTGCTAAGAGCTTTGAGAGATTTTTAATGGAACATCCTAGTGACGCAAAGTTAATTGTAGAAAAAGCAATGACAGCTGCTCGAGCTAGAATAGCTGCTCGTCGTGCTAGAGAATTAACTAGACGTAAGGGAGGTCTTGAAGTTACGAATTTTTGGGGAAAATTAACTGACTGTTCTTCAAAGGATGCTACTATATCTGAAATGTTTATTGTCGAAGGTGATAGTGCAGCAGGAAGTGCCAAGATGGGACGTGATCCAATAACTCAAGCAATATTGCCAATTAGAGGGAAAATACTTAATGTGGAAAAAGCGAGATTGGATAGAGTTTTGGCAAACGAGGAAATTAGGACAATGATAACGGCTCTAGGTACCGGAATAGGTGAGGAATTTGATATTTCAAAGTTAAGATATTACAAAATTATTATTATGACAGATGCTGATGTAGATGGAGCACATATTAGAACACTTCTTTTAACGCTATTTTATCGATATTTTAGGCCATTAATTGAGAATGGTCATATCTATGCTGCTCAACCCCCTCTTTATTCAATCAAACATGGTAAAACTATTAAGTATGTAATTGATGAAAATGAACGTGATTCTTATTTGTCTACTTTACCTGAAAGTACTAAGTATGAGATAGGTAGAATGAAGGGATTAGGAGAAATGAATCCAGAAGAGTTAAGAGAAACTACTATGGGTATTGAACTCAGAACTTTAAAACAGATCAAGATGGAAGATGCTATACAGGCTGATGAAATCTTTCAATTGTTAATGGGGGAAGAAGTTGAACCTCGTAGAAAATTTATAGAAGATAATGCATTAAATGTAATGAATTTAGATGTGTAGGAGGGATAATATGCAAGAAGATAGAGATAAGAAGGTAGCCGTCAATATTGTTGAAGAAATGCGTACTTCTTTTTTAGATTATTCAATGAGTGTTATTGTTGCAAGAGCAATTCCTGATGTTCGAGATGGATTAAAGCCAGTTCATAGGAGAGTATTGTATACCTTATATGAAGAAGGAATGACTCCTGATAAGAAATATCAAAAAAGTGCGAATGCTGTGGGTGCTGTTATGGGACATTATCATCCACATGGCGATAGCGCAATTTATGATACTATGGTTAGAATGGCCCAAGATTTCACATATCGTCATTGTTTGGTTGATGGGCATGGTAATTTTGGTTCTATTGATGGAGATGGTGCTGCGGCAAGTCGTTATACAGAGGCAAGATTGGCTAAAATATCAATGGAACTATTAAGAGATTTAAATAAAGATACTGTTGATTTTTCAGAGAATTATGACGGTCAGAGGAAAGAACCAACAGTTTTGCCTAGTAGATTTCCTAATATTTTAGTGAATGGAAATATGGGAATCGCTGTTGGTATGGCTACTAATATTCCACCACATAATCTTGGTGAGGTAATAGATGGTTGTGTTGCTTATATAGATAATCCTGATATGGATGTTTCTCAACTTATGCAGTATATTAAAGGACCAGATTTTCCAACAAGTGGTATAATTTTAGGAAACAGTGGAATAAAAAAAGCGTATGAAACTGGTAGGGGAACTATCACTATTCGAGGAAAAGTAGAAGTTGTGGAAAAGGCTGGTAAGTCACATATTATTATTAGTGAGTTACCTTACCAAGTTAATAAAAAGGCTTTAATTTCAAGAATTGGTGAATTAGTTCGTGATAAAGTTTTAGATGGTATTTCTAATTTGAGTGATGAATCTGCTTTGGAAGGAATAAAAATTGTTATTGATGTTAAAAAAGAAGCAAATGCTAATGTTGTATTAAATAATTTATATAAACATACACAATTACAAGTTTCTTATGGAATTAATTTTTTGATGTTAGTGGATGGAAGACCTAGGACTTTAGGTTTAAAAACTATTTTAGAAAAATATATTGAGCATCAAAAACATGTAATTTATAGAAGATGTCAATTTGATTTGAAAAAATATAATGCTAGATTACATATTTTAGAGGGATTAAAAATTGCTTTAGACAATATTGATCGAGTAATAAAAATAATTAGAGAATCTGATACTGATGATATTGCTCAAGCGGAATTAATGGCAAATTTTAATTTATCAGAAATTCAATCTCAAGCTATTTTGGAAATGCGTTTAAAACGTTTAACTGGAATGGAAAAATCAAAGATTGAAGAAGAAATTGCTGAACTTTTGAAATTAGTAAAAGAGTTAGAAGAAATTTTAGCATCTGATGAAAAAATATATAATGTTATTAAGAAAGAGATGTTAGAAATCAAAGAAAAATATGCAAATGATAGAAGGACTTTTATTGATATGACAGCAGTTGATTATATTGAGGATGAATCTTTAATTCCAATTGAAAATATAGTTGTTACCCTTACTAATAGAGGTTATATAAAGAGAATTCCAGTTGATGTTTATAAAACTCAACATCGTGGTGGAGTTGGAGTAAAAGGTATGTCTACAAATGAAGAAGATTTTGTTGAAAATATTATTAATTCTACAACTCATGATTATATACTATTTTTCACTTCTAAAGGAAGAGTTTTTAGGATAAAAGGTTATGAAGTTCCTGAATTTGGTAGACAATCAAAAGGACTGCCAATTATTAATTTATTGAGTTTGGACAAAAATGAAAGAATTACTTCATTATTAAAAATTGAAAAAAATAATAATAAATATAAGTATTTGGTGTTTGCTACTAAACTTGGACTTGTAAAACGTACTGATATTTCAGAATTTAGTAATATTAGAAACAATGGAAAGAAAGCTATAACTTTAAGAGATAGTGATGAATTGATTTCAGTAAAAAAGACTACGGGATTAAATGAAATTTTAATGGCTTCCTCTAATGGTAGAATGGTAAGATTTAATGAAAGTTCTATAAGGGTAATGGGTAGAAGCGCATCAGGAGTAAGAGGAATTAATCTTGAAAATGAAATTTTAATTAATATGGATGTTGTAATAGAAAATCAAGAGGTTTTAGTAATTACCAAAAACGGCTTTGGCAAAAAAACTCCTATAGAAGAATATAGAATTACCAACCGTGGTGGTAAGGGAGTTAAAACAGTTAATATTACTGAAAAAACTGGTTGTATTGTTTCATTTGAAGTTATAACTTCAAATGATGAGGATGTTATGTTAGTAACAAACGAAGGAATTATTATTCGAATTGATGCTAATCAAATTTCAACAATGAGTAGAGTTACTCAAGGTGTAAAATTAATAAATTTAAAAGATGATCAATTTGTTAGTACAGTGACAGTTGTTGAAAAATCTGATGGAAGTAAAGAAATATGTTCAGATTAAAAATTTAATATATTTTATTTTATACTCCTTTGAATTTTTTAGAAGTTCAAAGGAGTATTTTAATGTTTCACGTGAAACATTAGTTTTCCACAACTTACATAAAAGTAATGGACTTTCAAACAATATGGTTAATAGATATCGCTCCATTATCTTATAATTTATATTTTTTTGAAAAAATAAATATTCGATTTAATTATTAATTAAATTTTTATTAGGTTTATTTTTAAAGTTTAAACAATATGTATTATAAAAAAAACATGTTTCACGTGAAACATGTTTTCCACAATATTTATTATTTTTTATTTAATAAAAAACTAAAAAAATATCCACATTTATATTTTTTAATACTTAATGTGTATAATTTTACTGTCTTATGTAATTTTAGTTATACTTGTTTTTGTAAGTTGTAATAAAAATTAATTAATATATTTTAGTTATTAGCTCTTGATTAGTTCAGTTTTAATTTTTTGATGAAATTATTTATTTTTGTTCTTTAAGAGTAAAAAAATTCATTATTTTAGTGTAAAAGGGAGAGTGTTTGACAAATTGTACAATTAGAATATTGAAAGTTGTGATTTTTCTGCATATTTGTTTCTAACTAGTACCAATAAATATATTTTATGAATTCTATATTAAATTTTACTACATTGCATTAATTGTTAGATTTTAGTTATAATCTTTTTTATGATAATTTATATAATTATTTTTTTTTATAAATTTGGATATGAAAAAAATTGAACTAATTTATTAATTCAATTACATAGTAATTTTCAGATATTTGAATAATTTTTTTGTATAACGAAGTTTTTATGTTGATTTTTTTGAATAAATATGTAATGTAATATTTGTGAAATAAATTTCAAAATCCAGAATCTAGCTTTTAACACATAAAAAATAAAATTTCAACAGTGTTGAAAAATTTTATTTAATCGTTCAAATTGGGAAAAAATTAAGAAAATAAACTAATTTTTTGTAAAATAATATTAAATTTTAATTTATGTTTCACGTGGAACATAAATATCCACAGGTTATTTTTTGTATAATACTATCATTATTTAAATTTGTAAAATAATAATAGTATTAATTAGATTAGATAAGTATTGCATTTTTGTAATTATTTGTATAATTTAATACTTTAATTTCAAAATTTTAATTTATGTGCTTTATATTGAACAATATAATGAATTTTTTTATAAAAGTTTTTAGAAATGACAAACTTATTTTTTTATATTTCCATTCCAAATTTTTTTTATTATATATAAAAATATTAATAAAAAATCGAGCACTGTTATGGTTTCTGATGGAAACTAACTTGAATGAATAATTTATAAATGTAAGTAATATACTTTTTCCACTTTTAATTACTTCAACAAATTCATTTTTTACTATATTAACATCTCTATTTTCATTTATAAATTTTAATTAGTTAAAATTATCATATTACTAAGATATATTTTAGTTGATTTTTTATATGTTTTTTTTTGATTTATTTCTATATTTTTACCTTCTATCTTTCTTGGATAAATCAATATTTTTAACATTTAAAACACTTAAATTAATAAGATTGTATAGTTTTTTGTTGTATTTTGTTTCTTTTATTTATGTCAACAATTTTATCATAAATATAGTTAAAAAACTTTTTTCAACAGCACTAAAATTTTTGAAAATAATATGAATTTTGATTCCTTTAGACACGGTGTAGATATAATCGTTTTTCTTTTTTTATTTATCATATAAAAAAAGAAATGTTTGTTCCTCATAATATCATAATATAATTAAACTTCTTTATATTTCAAAAATAAGTATAAGCATTATTTGATATTATAAGACATTGGAGTAATTTCTATCCTAAAAATTTGTAATTGAAGTTCCTTTTTAAGAGTGAAGTTTAACTTTTTATTTTGTATCTAAGAAGAATTCACGCAACGTTACAGTTCAGTCAAGGAAATGAATTTTGCAGATAACCCCCTTATATAAACAGAAAGTAAGTTTGATTTTTTAGAAATATATTGATTACTTGAAAATATAAATTTTTGACTATCTTTTGGTTTGATTTTTTTGTTACTTTTTTATTATTTTTTACGGAAATAATCTTTAATTCCTTATTTTATCTGACGAATGTAATGTAATCACGCAATAATATTAATTAAAATAATGCAATTGCATAAAAATTTTACGTAAAGCATTAATTTATATATGAAATGACATTAAATATAAGGTTTTCTATATTTTGAAAATTACTTATATAACTATAACGTGTCATTTTTTGCTTTAAAGTAAGTTTTTCTCTCATAGTTTTATCCAACTAGCTAGATTAAATATTATTTTTCTAATTGTTGATAGATTGGCTATTGAGTTTTCAACTCTGTTTCTTGAGTGATCTTTATCCATGATAACATCTAATTTTCAGTGAAGTCCACATTCAATATTTCAGTGTTCCCTTGTTATAAGAATATATTATAATTGAAATAATATAAAGAATATTATCTCATATAATTATCTAAAATTTTTATGCGATTGCTATATAATTGAAATTTTATTCTTGCATTTTTTTTTGATTATGTTATAATCCTGAGTTTGACAGTTTTTGAAGGTTAAAAACTCCCTATCCCTTATTTTATAAGGGTTTAGAGAGCT
>CAKPBH010000008.1 GCA_934140355.1 uncultured Bacilli bacterium
ACGCCGACGATAGCAGAATATGCAAAAATAGGAAATCGCCAATATTTTTTTATGCCCAAAACCTTTAAACATAAGGAGTTTGGGCTTTTTTGTTTCTATAAACTTCGCTAAAATCATAAAAATTTCTCTCCGTAGCACCCAAGTAGCACCCACAATTCTTAATTTATTTTTTTTATTTCTTCGTATAGTTCTTGTATATCTCTATGAGTATAAGTTCCTTCTGTAATATCTTTTATTTTATGTCCTACAATTAGTTTTAAAATATATTCATTTGCTCCTGCTTTTTTCATTTTTGTAATAAATGTATGCCTACAATCGTAGGGAGTATGATTAAAATTTAATTCTGTCATTAATTTTTTGCTTTCTCTTGAAAACTTATTATAGTTAAAATTACTAAAAATAGATTTAAAAGGATATTCTAAATTTTTATCAGAAAAATATTTTATTAGATGCTTTATTTTTGGATGAATTGGAATAATTCTATCTTTTCCTGATTCTGTTTTAGAGCCTGTAATAAAGTAATTTTCTTCTAAAAAAATATTGTTTTTATTCGTTATAAATATTTCATTAGGTCTAGTTCCAGAATATAAATTAATTAGAAAAATTTTAACTAAATCATTGTGCTGTAACCCCCACAGAATTTCAATTTCTTTTTGTTCAAATGGAATATGTTTATCTGAAGCTGGTTTTCCTCCTAATGTTAATCTATCGGTTGGATCCTTTGTTATTGGCATATCTAATATATTAATAGAATAATCAAATACTTTTCTACAAATTGTTTTTACATAGCCTTTCATGGTATATCCTGCTGGTACATTATCTAACACATTTTGTAAAAAAATATACTTAATATCTAGAATTTTCATTTTGTATAGCTCTTTACAATGATTTTTATATGCTAAACTTAAACATTTATAGTTACTTTCTGACATCTTATCATTTTCGACTAATGTTTCTATATTAGCTATTACTTTTTGCCAAACGTCATCAAAAGTTAAATTTTTATAATCTAAATCATATGGATTGTTATGATAGTTTGCTAACATTTCAAGTCCTGCTTTTCTTGTTTCCGTATATCCTATAACTTTTCTTATTTGTGAATTTTCACTCCAACCAGTTGTTATAACTATGACATACGGTTTCTTTCTTTTTCCTGATTTTTTATACACTGAACCGTACCCATTTGGTAATTTCAACCTTATCAACCTCCTCTAATTATTTACTATTTCTTATTTTTTTAGTATAATTAGAGTACATAAATTTATATTGTGAGAATATTTTTTTATGTACTTTCGACTAGTTCTGTTGCAGCAGTTCTAGTTTTTTTAATAGCTTATTTTTAAATTTTTCTATTTTTAAAAATAGATGTTTAGATATAGTTTTATTTTTTATAGTATCCTCCTTTCAAATTTAATTATAACATATTTAACAAATTATATCAACTTAAAGTTTAATATAAAGAAATAAATCAACTTAAAATTACTATATAATATAATAGGGGTGAAATGGTGAAAAATATTTTTAAGTTCTATTATTATTTGAAAAAACACGATATTTATAGACAGTTTATTGATTTAATAGAGCAATTTAAAAGCACCAAATAGGTGCTTTTAAAAATTAGATTCTTTTATTTCTTTAATTATATCTTCTACATTTCTATTTTCATATTTACCAATATAGTATAATTTAATACCATTAGTATGACATAAATCTTTTTTTCTTTTATCCCTTTCTTGTTGTAGTTTAAACTGCCTTTCTCCACCATATTCTTTATATGGTTTGTAATGTTGCTTGCCTTGAACTTCAAAAGCAACTTTTATTTCAGGAATATAAATATCTAATGACTGTCTTCCAAGCCATTTACTACGATACTGATATATGGCTGTTGGAAAATAATCTCTAATTTTTTTCAGATACTTTAATTCATTGATTCTTTTAAGACTACTTTCACTAACGTTTAACATTTTAAGTATTTCTTTCCTTTGATAATTATAAAAATCAATTTCAATTCCAGTTTTTATGTAGTTTTGTTCGTAATTATAAGCTATAATAGCTGCTCTTGAATAATTGATTATTACAGGTCTAGCATATTTTTTGTATAGATATTTTATATATTTTTTCTTTTTTAAGTGAAATTTTTTCTTTAATATTTCATTAATTTCTTTGCATTTTTCTGAATAATAATTTTTATTTTCATCATTTGTCATATAATAATATTCATATGTTATTAGTCCTTGTAGAGGCATATTTTTTATAAATATATCGTGGTTATAGTAATATAGCCTATGGATATAGTATATACTTTTTTTATCTGCTTTATCAAAATATAGTAAATATAATGTTGTTGAATCATTTTCAATTATATTTTGAAATTTTTTTATTTTTTTTGCTAATTTAAAAAAATTATTTTCGATAATCCAAAAATTAAAGTTATCTTCTTTTAATACATAAAGAATTATTTCATCGTTTAATTTATTTTTTTCTTTTTTATTTAGTTGCATGTCTATGTTAAGTTTTTTTATTATAGTGTATATATTTCCATAGCCATGATTTATAAAAGAGTTAATTTTTTCTATTTCATCTGTATTCTTTATTTTATTTTTATACTTGTTAAAAAATGAAAAAGATTGTTTATTTTGGTAAAAGATTAGTAGTACTACAATTGTAACTGAAAATAAAATTGAAAATAATAATTTTATCATTTATTTTTTAGAAAATCTTTATTAGCTTTAATGAATTTTATTAATTTTAAAAATTCTTCATTTGTTAAATCTTCATTATCATTTATATATCCACTTTTTTGTAATACTTTTGTTAATATTTTTATCTCTACCATTTCTTCATCTCGGGAAGTTATCTCTTTTTTATTACCTAATAAATAGTCAGTTGAAACATTAAAGATATTTGCTATTTTTACGATTGTTTTTGTATCTGGTTCATTTTTACCTTTGTACCACTTACTAACAGCTTGCGGTGTAAATCCAAGCATTTTTGCTAATTCTATCTGACTTATATCACTATTATCTAATAAAAATCTAAAATTTTCTGAAAAAGCCATTTCTATCACTTCCTCTAATATATTATATTCTGGGCTTTTGAACTTTTTAATAAAAAAATAATCAAAAAGTTTATAAAATATATTGACATCAACTTTAAGTTGATATATAATTGATTTGTAACTTAAAGATAGTAGGTTACAAGTGTTGTAAAAAAAAGATATCAAGTTTAGCGACCAAACTCATACTTGATATCGAAGTTCAGTCTTTATTTATGGAATTATTATTACCATTAATTATTATTATGGTTATATTAATACCACTAGTTAAAAGACTTTTGAGTACGTTCACAATTTTTTTCATAATAATTATAGAAAGAAATAATGTGAACAAAAATGTGTTGTCTCTAATTCGAGACATTTATATTATACAACACAAAGTTGATAATTGCAAGAGGAGGTGAAATTTTGAGAAAGAAAAGAGAATGGCTAATTCAAAAAAGAAAAGAAAAAGAATTGGACCAAAAGCATATTTCTGAATTATTGGGAGTTACTCAACAATTTTATAATTTTATAGAAAATGGTAAGAGAAGACCTAGTCCAGAAATAGCACAAAAAATAGGTAAAATACTTGGAATCGATTGGACTGTATTTTATAATGATGAAACTTAATTTAGAAAGGAAAAAAATGAAATTAACTATTAAAAGAGCTGCCGAACTAATGAATAAAAGTCAACAATTTATAAGAATTGGATTACAAAATGGGACTTTACCAATTGGTTCAGCAGTTAAAACAGGAGAAAAAAATTATAACTATTATATATCACCAAAATTATTTGAAGAATTTACTGGGATTAAGGTTAAGGAAGGAGAAAAAATATGAAAAGGATTAAATGGGGAAATATAGGAGTGTTACTAATGTTTATGGTAAGTGCTTTATTAGTAGTAAGTGATTTTATAACATTAGTTACAAGTATGGCAAGCTTAACTTATTATGGCACTACAACTGGAATATTAGCGTTAATAGTAATGGATTTTTGTGGAGAGTATTTATATGATGAAATGCAATAAAAAAATTTATAAGTTGTCGCAAAACTTATAAATAAAATTAAATTTTATCAAAAAATTCATTTTTATTATATCAAAAATAATAAAAATGTCAAATCAGGAGGAAAAAATGAAATATTATACAGTACGTGATGTTATGGAAATAACAGGCGCTAGTCAAAATTTATCATATGAAATTATAAGAAAATTAAGAAAATCGTTTCAGAAGAAATATCCAGAAAGTATATCTTTACAAGGAAAGATCCCAAAATGGTATTTTGATGAAACAATGATGTTTGAAAAAAGAGAAGAAAAAGTTGAACAATAACGAAATTTATTCAGAGTTTTGGTTGGTAGAGTGGAGGCATGGATGGCTAGAAAAAGAATGTTTGATAGTGAAATTATCGGACAAGATAGTTTTATTGAACTTCCTATGGAAGCAAAAGCCTTATATTTTTTACTAGGAATGGAAGCAGACGACGAAGGATTTGTCAATTATAAAAAAGTATTAAGACTATATGGTGGAATGGAAGATAGCATAAAAATATTAGCCATGAAAGGTTTTATAATTCCATTTAAAAGTGGAGTAGTTGTAATAACCGATTGGAACATAAATAATTATTTAGACAAAAATAGAGTTACAAAAACAATTTATCAATCGGAGAAAAAACAATTAAATTTTAATCAAATAACCAAAAAGTATGAAATGTTGTTTAACCCTTTAAATTCAAGTGTTAAACATTCGTTAAACAAATGTTTAACCAGTATAGAAGAGTATAGAGTAGAAGAGAATAGTATAGAAGAGTGTAGAGTAGATGATGTAGTAGATAGACAAGAAGAACAGGCATCAACATCATCAACAACGGATAATTTAGATAGACAAGAGGAACAGGCACCATTACCAAAGAAAGACACCAATATTCTTCAATATCTAAAAACTAATTTTGAAAGAACTATCTCACTTTCTGAAATAGAAAAGTTATATTCTTATCAATCGACATTTACGAATGACATCATAATAGAGGCAATTGATAGGGCATGTTTAAATAACGTAAAAACAATTGGTTATGTAGTTGGAATATTAAACAGTTGGAAAACAAAAGGCTTTAAGAATTTGAAAGAGTGCAAGCAAGAGGTAAATCAAATGAAAAAAAGCAAAATAGGTTATCAAGCACCAGAACCTGAGTGGTTTAATAAAAAAATTGAAAAAAGGCAAGTACAAGAAAATGAAATCAAAGAAATGGAAGAATTATTAAAGGAGTACAAATAATGATATTTAGTTACGAAAATGTTAGACTAGGGGATTTAGATGTTGAATTTAATTATATAAATTTTGAGATTATTTGTGATGGCGATAATCAAAAAATAAGAATGGGACTAATTTCAGATGAGAGATAGAATTTTAGATTATATGAGGGAATTTGGAAGTATTACAACTATGCAAGCCTTTAAAGATTTAGGATGTAGTCGATTAAGTGAATATATAAGACAGATAAGATTAGAACACAAGGTTGGTTATACTATTGAAAAAGGGGTTAACAGGTATGGAAAAAAAGTAAAATGGATGAGATTTTACTTAGAAGATTGAAAGGATGGAAAAAATGAACGAAATAGCAGTGGTAAATCAATTACCAAAAATAACAGACAAAATTGAAGAAATTGGTAAAAGTTTAGAAGAAAGATTAGAAAATTTAGGATTAGACAATTTAATCTGTAATGAAGAAACAAGAAAAGAAATAGCAGACTTAAGGACATCTTTAAAGAAAGAACAAACTGAATATGAAACTCAAAGAAAAAATATTAAGAATGTAATTTTAAAACCTTATGAAGAGTTCAATAAAGTTTATGACGAAAACATAAAAACTAAATATGATGAGGCTATAAATATTTTAACTTCAAAAATTGGTGTAGTAGAGAATGAAATCAAGGAAAATACAAGATCCAAAATGATTGAATTTTTTGAAGAATATAGAGAATTTAACTTAATTAAAAGTGATTGGATAGCTTTTGAAGAATTAGGGGTAAAAATAGGGATTAATCAGTTGACACCAAAAGGAGAGTTAGTCAAAAAAGTAAAAGATGAAATTATTGAGAAAATTACACAAGTAAAATCAAATATTGATACTATTTCAACAATGGAAAATAGCGAAGAAATATTGGCAGAATATATTAAGCATAAAGACTTAGGACAAGCTATCAGAATCGTAAATGACAGACATATGATTTTGGAAACTATAAGAATTTCAAATCAAGAAATTAAACAGAAAGAAGAAACGAAAAAAGAAAGCATTGCAAAAGTAAATGAAGTTCTACAAACTCCAATTGTAGAAGAAAAACTATATACTGTTAAGTTTAGTGTAACATCTACAAAAGATAAATTAACAGAATTAAAAAAGTTTTTAGTAGAAGGTGGTTATAAATATGAATAATCAAGGACAAGAAATAGTAGTTAAGTATGAAGTAGAAGGACAAGAAGTTAAATTAACTCCAACAATAGTTCAACAATACATAGTTGGAACAGATGCCAAAATAACAATGCCAGAATTTAAGATGTTTACTGAATTATGCAAAGTTAGAAAATTAAACCCATTTTTAAAAGAAGCATATTTAATTAAATATTCTAATAAACAACCAGCACAAATAGTTGTCGGTAAAGATGCCATTTTAAAAAGAGCTGTTTTAAATAACAAGTACAATGGAATGAAATCAGGAATAATTGTATTAACCGAATCAGGTGAAGAAAAAGAAAGAAAAGGAACATTTAAATTGTCAACCGAAACATTAGTAGGAGGTTGGGCAGAGGTTTTTAGAAAAGATTGGGAAAATTCAGTTTATTGTAGTGTGTCTTATGATGAAACTGTACAAAAAAAGAGTGATGGAACTCCTAATCAAAGTTGGAGTAAGCAACCAGCTACAATGCTAGAAAAAGTAGCAAAAGTAAGAGCATTAAGAGAGGCTTTTGTGGAAGATTTAGCAGGTATGTATGAAGCAGAAGAAGTTAATGTTGATTTGCCAGAAATAAAAGAAGAAACGATTATTAAACAAGATGATGTAATAGATGTGCAGGTTGAGGAAGATAATGTTGAAGAAGTAGATATGAATGAATTATAAAATTATAAATACAGGCTCTGATGGAAATGCAACAATATTGGAAGAATTTATTTTAATTGATTGTGGTGTAACTTTTAAAAAATTAAATGAATGTTATAAGCAACTTAAAATAGTTCTTCTAACCCACATTCATCAAGACCACTTTAATAAGATAACAATATCTAAATTAGCAATAGAAAGACCAACTTTAAGATTTGCTTGTTGCGAGTGGTTAGTTGAAGACTTAATAAAATGTGGTGTAAGAAAAGAAAATATTGATGTATTAAAAATAGGTTGCAAATATAACTATAAATTATTTAAAGTAATGCCAATTATGTTATATCATGATGTACCAAATTGTGGCTATAGAATATTTATTAACAATAAAAAAGTAATTTATATGACAGATACAAGGACGTTAGAAGGAATAACAGCTAAAGGATATGATTTGTATTTAGTAGAAAGTAATTATTCAGAAGAAGAATTAGCAGAAAGGATAAAAGAAAAAACTTCAAATGGAGAATTTGTTTACGAAAATAGAGTTAAACAGACACATTTATCTAAAGAATACACTTCAAATTGGTTACTAAAAAATATGAGTAATAATTCAGAGTATGTATTTATGCATGAACATAAGGAGAGACAAGTAAAATGATTAGAACTGATGAATATTATGGTGGAACTTATCCAGAGCCATACGAAGAAATAGATGATGTTGAATACGAAGATGACTATGATTTGCATATGGCAGATGTGAATCATGAATTAAAAATATTGGAGGAAATAGAATGAAATTAAAAAGATTAGATTTAGACGGATATGAAGCAAAAATGATTGGAATTGAAAGATATAAAGAAATTGCAAGAAAACATAATTTATTTACTAAAAAATGGACTTATGGAAGATTAAAAGAGTTTAGTAGAGAAATACAGGAAGAAATTGATATTAAAATCTCAAAGAAAAAAAGTTTATTTAAAAAATTAAAAAGGAGAAAAAATAAATGAATAAGGCAATATTAATTGGAAGATTAACAAAAGATGTTGAATTAAGATATACACAATCAAATACTGCATGTGCAACATTTGATTTGGCTATTAACAATGGAAAAGATAGTTCTGGGAATGATAGACCAGCAGATTTTATAAGAGTAGTAATATGGGAAAAACAAGCTGAAAACATGGCGAAATATACTCACAAGGGTAGTCAAATTGCAGTAGAAGGAAGTATAAAGACTGATAGTTGGGAAGATGAAAAAGGAGAAAAAAGGTATAGAACATATGTTCTTGCTAGAAGAATTATGTTTCTAGATAGTAAGAGAACTGAAGAGCCTTTACCTCAAGAACCTAACTATATTAATAGTCAGATAAGCCAATCAGAACAAACTGATCCATTTGCTAACTTTGGAGCAGAAGTTCAAATTAGTGAAGATGATTTACCATTTTAAAGGAGTTATAAAATGAATAAGATTGAATATTTATTAGCAATTGAAAAAGCAATTAAATTATTAAATAATCAAAAAAAGAAAGTAACTACTAGGTCGGAAAAGATAGAAATAAGTGAGATACAAGAAAAATTAAGTAGTTTATATTATGAAATAAAAAAAGGATAAAAAATGAAAATAACTGGTAGACCTGAGGAATTAGCATTGCAACTATTTAAATTAGATAAAGACAAATTATATGAAATAAAAGAATACAAGAAATTAAGAGGTACACAAGCAAATAGATATTTTCATAAATTGGTTAATGAATTAGCAAGATACAACCGAGGAATAGGACATGCTATATCAGATGATGAAATGAAAATAAATATTAATTTAGCCTATGGAACGATAGCAAAACAGGAAGACGGAACAATCTCTGGTGCTAAAGTTCCTAAAGGCACTAATATGTCTATATTTTATCCTTATGCGAAATGGTATAAATCAGAAAACAATTGTGATTGCTACATTTTTTATAAAAGAACTAGTGAATTAGATACAAAGGAATTTTGGCAATTAATAAAAGGTTTGGAGAAAGAGTGCCAAGATGTTGGAATAGAAACACTAGAAGAAAGAGAATTTAGATTAATAATGGAAGAGTATGAGTATGAAAGGAATTATAAAAATGAGGTTAAAAATAGTAGATAAAACAAGATATAATTTGCTAGAAAAAATCGTTGATAGAACAGATAACTATCTTAATCAAATAAAAGATGATTTTAAGAAAATAGATGATTTAAAATCAAAGATTGAAGAATTAGAAAATGAAATGAAAAATATAACCAACTTATTTCAAGAAAAAGAAAATCAGAGAAGAAAAAATGCTAGTAAAGTTGGTGGATTACAAGCAAGTTTAAATAAAGAAAAAAACAAAACCAAAAAATTATTAGAGTATCAAACAATTTTAGAAAAGAAACTTAATAGCACAATGGAAATTAAAAATCTAGAAATAAAATCTAAAGATGCTGAAATAAAAATGTTACGAGGTGTTGGAAAAAAGAAAAATATTGAAGATTATAAAAATTATGTTGAATGTAGAAAAGAATTAGAAAAGAGGAAACATTGTGAACAATAAAAATATTATTATCACAGGATTTAGTTTAGGGTTCGGTTTAATGTGTTTTATTTGGGGAGTTTTATGGATGATGATGTGTTTAGATTACAAACATCAAACAATAAAATTAGAGCAAAGTAATGCCGATTTAAAATGGCAGTTAAGTGAAATATCAAGTTTATGTGGAGGTAACGATGTCAAATAAATTTATAACAAATCCAGCAAATAAAAATGAAATACTTTCTATTGAAGGTTGTAGAGATGAGATAGAGCGGTTAAATCAAGAACTTCAAAAGAAACAAAAAATAATTAATGAAGTAATGAATTTGATAAAAAAGTATGGAAAATATGATGGCGAAAAGTGTACTCAAGGATTTCAAATGTGGACTGCAGATCTTAATAAAATTTTAGATATATTAAAGGAGAAATAATTATGGGATACGATATGGAATATAAAAATTATGAAGAATTAAAAGAAAAATTATTATATAAAAGAATAGTTGATTTTAATAAAGATACATTAACACTTGATGATGGAACAATATTATCTATTGTAGAGGCTGAACAAGACTGTTGTGCTATGGCATACGGAACATTTAAAGATGTGAAGTTAGATGCTGTTATTACTAATGTTTCTAAACCCGAAATAAAAAATCTTTCAAATGAAGATACTACAATAAACACAGCAATTGTAACAATATATCATAATCAAAATCCAATTGCTATTGCTGATTGCTATGCTGATGCTGGAAATGGTGGATATTATTATAGTGTTTGTGCTTTCAAAATAAATTGTGATTACTACAAAATTATTTCGGCTTAAAAGGAGAAATAAGAATATGAATAAAGAAGAAATTGAGAATAGGATTTATATTTGTGAAAAAAGGGCTAATTCATATAGAGAAGTTGGAAATACAAAGGTTGCAGAAAAATATAATACAGAAAAATACAAATGGGAAAAATTATTAAGTGATTTAGAATTACTGGAAGAAAAAAAGATAAACGAATTATTGGATTATAAAAAGGGCTATTATAATCAAAAAGATGTGATTGATAAAATAAATAATTATATAGATAACTATGATGTATTTAAAGTATTTAGTTTTCCATTAATGAAAAAATGGGAAGAAAATCAAGTTAAATCAAGTATAAATTATGAATTTAAAACATCTTTAATAAAAGATTTAAAAGATATATTAAAAGAGGTGTTGGAATGAATAGAGAAATAAAATTTAGAGGAAAGCACCTGAATAAATGGATTTATGGTTATTTATTAAAAAGTGTTGATGATGGCAAGTATTATATTTCAGTAAGTTTAGACCAATTCTATCAAGTCAAAGAAGAAATGATAGGACAATTTGTAGGTTTAAAAGATAAAAATGGTGTAGAAATTTATGAAAACGATATTATTGACATTCATCAAACAGTTAATGGGTTCAATCAATTTATTATTCAATATGATAATTATAAATTTAGTGCCAGATACTATAATCAAAAAACAAAACAAATATTAGACTGGTATCAATATGATTTAGATGAATTGTTTGAATTAAATGAGTTTGAAAAAGAAATAGAAATAATAGGAAATATTTATGAAAACGAGGTGTCAGAATGAATAAAGAAGATTTATATCCTTTAATAGGTAAATATTTAAATGGTTATAAGATAGTCAAAATAGAAGAAGATCCATTTGTAAAAGGACAAATTAACTTATGGACTGATGAATGGATAACAGAATATTTTGGAGATAAAAGTATAGTCAAATTTTTTATAAGACCAGAGAGTAATTCATCTAAGATATACAAAGAACTAATTGACAAAGAAATATACCAACTAAAAGATAATTGGAATAAGTTAAAAGACTTTATATCAAAAGAATATTATATGTATTTACCATTAGAGGCAAGCACAAAATCTATAACAATTCTTATAGGTAAAATGCAAGAACTAGAAAAAGGAAACGATAATAATGGAAATAACTAAAACAATTTGTGATGTTTGTGAAGAAGAAACAAACAATAAAAAAATTAATATACAAGTAATTTTTACTACTGAACAAAATGAAGGCAGATGTTGTAAACCTTATTTATGTAATGAAAAATTAAATTTATGTGATAAATGTTTTAATAATGTTCTATACAATGGTAACTATATATATTCAAATGGTGCTATGGGACACAATACTTATTTTTTTAAAAAAATAGAAAGTTGGAAAAGTAATGTTAAAGATTAAAGTATTTGATTGTGATTGTGAAAATCAGTTGACTAAGGATGTTAATAATTTTATAGAAGAAATAAATAATCAAGATGAGGAAGTTATAGATATTAAATTCTCTACAAGTGTAAGTGTTTATAGAGATGAACAAATATATTGCTTTAGCGCATTAATTATGTATGATAATAAAATTTACAAAAAATATAAACTAAAAAGATATGAAATAGTAGAGAAAGTAGAGAGTGATGAGTAAATGACTAGAGAAGAATTTGTAAAACAAAGATGTGAAATAGATAAAATAACAGAGGAAGAATTTGAAAAAAAATATAGAGTTGTTGATTGTAATTGTGGTGAATATTATTGTAAAGGTTATAAATGCCTTGATTTAGATGGCTTATTAAAAGAAAATCAAGAATTAAAGAAACAAGTTGAAGATGTGTTTAATGAGAATATAGAACTTTTAACAACCCTATTCCAAAGAATGATTTAAAAAAATTTCCTATATTGGAACAATATCAAGGAGAAGATATAAGTTATATAGTTTATGAAGAAATAGAAATATTATAGGTATTATTTAATAAAAAGGAGGAGACAAAAAATGAAAGGATTAGAAAGAATAAAAATTTTAGCATCAGATATTACTGATAAACCACTGCTAAAAATAATTGATTATTTATTAACTAGAGAGGATATGAACGAAAAATATTTGAATGAAGAGAAAACATTAGAGAAAATGATTTCCTTCATTAAAAAAGAAGCATCAAAAGAGCAGAAAAATGGCGTAGCTATGATAGAAGATGATGTGGTCTATGGTTGGGCTATACATTATTTTGATGAATCCGACGAAAAATTAGGAATCATTGAAAAAGAACAAGTAGAAAATGACAATGAAATTATATCTAATACCAAGTTGGAAAAAGATAAAAAAACTAAAGCACAGGTACATTCAAATTCAAGGGGAAAAAATTGGGTTCCTGAAGGGCAACTAAGTTTATTTTAATTATGGGATATGTAAAAAAGAAACTACGTCTAATAAATGAAGAATTAGATAGTAAAAAATTACCCAATAATTGGGAAGATTTTGTTAAAAAATCATCTCAATCAGAGAATATTCTATTGAGAAGAAAAGGTAATAAATTGTATTGTACTTGTTGTAATAAAGAATTTAATATAGTAAAAAAAGTAAAATATTTAGAAAAATGTCCACATTGTCATCAAACATTAAAAGTTAGAAATTGGAATCTAAAAAGTTTAGTTTATATAAAAAATTTAATATTAGTTGATTTAGTAAATGACGAATATATTTTCAGAATTTTTGAACTTCGTTCTAGTTACTCTAATAACAAATGGTCTAGATCTGTCGTAGAATATGGTAGATATTTCTTTAATGAAAATCAAGGAATAATAAAAAATATTGTATGTAATAATATTGGAGGATTATATGTAAGTCATGTTGGGACAATTTACAATAAGAACAAATGGAGAACTTTAAGTGGTTATTGGAGAAGGTTATCTACTTATGGAACGATATATCCATATAATTTAAAAAAAATATTTGCTAATACAGAATATAAATATTCTCAATTATGGAATTTAGTAAAAGCAAAAAAAGAAGTTGATATATATACAGTATTAATCAATGCATCCAGGGGAGAATTTGAAATTTTAACTAAAATGAATTTATATAATTTGGCTTTAGCATTAAATGATTATAATTTACATATTAAATATGATGGTAATTTTCAAAATAGATTTGGAGTTCCAAAAACATTTTATCCATTGATGAAGAAATATGATATTAATGCAAAAGAATTAGATAGGTTGAAACTTTTAAATGAACCTAATATTAAAAATGTCAGATATTTATTAAAATATGACTGTGATTATTTGAAAACTGTAAAGAAGTATATGAGTATTGAGAATTTTATTAATTATAGTAGAAAAATAAAAAATTTTGATTTATATATTTATGTAGATTACTTAAAACTATGTGCAAATTTTGGTTATGATATGAAAAATAAAAAAGTATTATTTTTATCTACTGGGAATGAAATAACTAAAAAGCATGATGAACTAGAGAGTCAGTATAAAATCAAAAAAAATAAAATTATTAATAAATCTATAATGCGTAGATATAATGAGTTAAAAAATAATAGTTTTAGTGATAAAAAATTTATCGTTATACCAGCTAATACAGTTAATTCAATGATAGATGAATCTAAACAACAGAACAATTGTGTTAGAACCTATGCAGAAGATTACGCAACTGGAGATTGTGATATTTATTTTATGAGACTAATTTCAAAACCTAAAAAATCATTAGTAACTATTGAAGTGCGAAATAATAAAGTTGTGCAACAAAGAATTAAAAATAATAAAGATACTACTAAACAACAAAAGAAATTTATAGAATTATGGGAAAAAAGAATTTTACAAAGGAGTTGTTAAAAGGTGGCAAAAACAAAAAATGATTTAAATAATGAGTTAGAAAAATATAAAGAATGTATTGGATTTTATTTTGGAGAGGAAAGTATGAAAATGTCTATTGATGAACTTTATAAAAAATTAAAAAAGCAGAAATTATTAAATAAAAAAATTTGTATAATTTGTTATTTATTATCTACTTTGTTATTATGTATGTCTTGTTTTTTACTAGGATTAAGTTGGTGACATTAAGATTGAAAAGTATATAAAAAGTTTTCCACTATTCTATGTGGAAAACGTAAAACTATAAAATACACTGAAGATTATTAATAAAAAGAAAGAGGGTAAATTATGAACGAAAATGAAAAAAAAGATATTGTTAAAAAAATATTAGAGGAATTAAAATCAAAAAACTTATTAAATACTCCAAAGTCTTCCTTCAAAAGTACTGAAAAGGTATTGTTTAGTTATAATGTACTACCGGAGGCATTAAAATTAATAAATGAAGAAATTAAAAATTTACAAGAAGAATCAATTAAAATAGTAAAACCTGTAACCAAGTCAAATACATTAATTTTAAATGATAAATATGGAACTTATGTGTATGGTGATGAAACTTTGGATACCAGGATTAGTGAATTGAAGCAAATTGCAGCTAAAACTAAATCTCAAATAAGAATGATTAAATCTGCACTGAGACAAATAGAAGAAGATAATTATTATAATATTATTCCATTGTATTATTTCGAAGAGAAAACAATAGAAGAAGTGGCTGAAGAAATGGAATGTTCAATTGGGGCGATAAGTAAGCATAAAAAGAGATTAATTAATTTATTAAAGGTTTATATTTTTCCAGATACATTTATGAATGAATTATAATCGTGAAAAAACCGTGAAAAAGCCGTGTATAGACTTGTGAAAAATATATGATATAATAGTGTAAAATGAAATTATTATATAGTATGAAGATGCAAAAAAAGCATCTTTTTTTATGGAAATTCCACCGATTGAATATGTTTTTTATTGATAATAAATAAACACTTCCTTTCTAATCCTTTTATTTTTTCTTCCATATAATTAAAATGGGGTGGAACATTAGTCTTGCGTTGGTTTAGGGACTAAACTATTTTTTCTCCTAATTAGTGAAGATTAATATATTTTAATCTTTAGTAATTAATAGAAAAGAGAGGAGGACTTTTATATGAAAATTGAAGTTTTGGGTGTTAAGTATAATTTGATACTAAATGCTATTCAAGAAGATTATCCAATACTTAAGGAGGCAGATGGTGCAACTGATACAAGTATAAAAAGGATATTAATAGCTAAAATGGAAAAAAATTTTCGAACTTTAGAGGATCTAAGATACTATCAAAATAAAGTATTAAGGCATGAGTTAATTCATGCTTTTTTATATGAAAGTGGTTTATCTGTTAATTCAGAATGGGCTAGTAATGAAGAAATAGTAGATTGGATTGCTATTCAATTTCCTAAATTATTTGAAATTTTTAGCAAAAATAATATTTTATAAAAAGAATAAAAGGTTTTTCAGAAAAGAATAGGGGTTAATTAAGAAAGGAATTAAAAATGAAAATAATTACAAAAGATATAAATGAAATTAAACCTTATGAGAAAAATCCAAGAAAAAATGATGAAGCAGTTGAATACGTGATTAAGAGTATTAACGAATTTGGTTTTAAGGTTCCAATTATTATTGATAAAAATAATACAATAGTAGCCGGACACACTAGATATAAAGCATGTAAAAAACTTAATTTCGAAAAAATACCATGTATTATCGCTGATGATTTAACTGAGCAACAAATAAAAGCATTTAGATTAGCTGATAATAAAGTTTCTGAATATTCCAGTTGGAATTTTGACTTGTTAAATAATGAATTAAGTGAAATTTTAGATATAGATATTTCTGATTTTGGTTTTGAATTGTGTGGTGATATGGATTTAAATTATATAGATGATATATTATCAGATGATTTTGTTGATTTAAACGAAAGTTCTACAATATTTACAGTAAGCTTTAATTTTCCTAAAGAAAAAGAAGAAATGGTATTATCATACATAAAAGAAAATGGGAAAGATGATATTGTAAAAAATATCATTGAATTTATAGAGGGAAAACAATGTCAGTAGAATGTGGTAGTCAATGCATATTGTGTGATTTGCCTATAAGATTTGATACATATAAAGGTTGTAGTCATGCTTGTAAATATTGTTTCGTTAAAAGAAAAACTAATATATCAGAAATAGAGGCAAAAAAATGTTATGAAAGTTTAAAAAAATTTATAAATGGTAAAAGAAGTAGTAATACAAATTGGTGTGATTGGAATATTCCACTTCATTGGGGAGGAACATCTGATCCTTTTCAACCTGTTGAGGCAAAATATAAAATAAGTTTAAATTGCTTAAAAATATTTGCTGAAACAAAGTATCCGTTTGTGGTGAGTACAAAAGGAAAGTTATTAGCAACAGAAGAATATCTTAATATATTAAAAAATTGTAATGCAGTAGTACAAATATCTATGGTTTGTAGTAAATTTGATAAATTAGAAAAAGGAGCTCCAACATACCAAGAAAGACTAGAAATGTGTAGAAAAATATCACCGAATTGTAAAAGATTAATTGTTAGAATACAACCATATTTACATGAAGTGTTGGATGATATATTAAATAATTTACCTAGATTAAAAAAACGGGGGGTATATGGAATAACAATTGAGGGAATGGAATTTGCTAAAAAGAAAAAAGGAATGGTAAAAGTTGGTGGAGATTTTTGTTATCCAATTTCAATATTGAAGAAAGACTATCAAATAATAAAAGATAGATGTCATAAATTGGGATTGGCATTTTATTGTGCTGAAAATAGATTAAGAACAATGGGGGATGGAATGTGTTGTTGTGGAGTTAATGGATTAGAGGAATTTAAAACCAACGAATTTAATCTTTGTCATATTATAAATGGTGATAGAGTAGAACCAACCGAACAAATGAAAAAAGAAAAAACAGCATCTTGTTTTAAAGCAATAAAACAAACTACCATTGGTGCAAAATTTTACGGTAATGTTAAATTTTCAGATGCAATGATATATCAATATAAAAATAATCCAGAATTAATTAATAAAATATTCGGAAAAGAGTAGAAAGAAGGTGATGGTATGGCAAACGAAAAAAATTTAATGCCAATACAAGAAGTAAACTCGAGAAGAAGTCGAGAAAAACACAGTGAAGATAGTAGAAAAGGTGGAATTGCTTCAGGAGAATCCAAAAGAAAAAGAAAACTAATAAAAGAACAAGCAGAATTGCTATTATCATTGCCTATTAAAAATAAGAAAACATCTAAAAAATTGGATAGTTTAGGAATAGATAAATTAGACCAAAACTATCAAATGGCTTTATTATTATCCATTTTACAAAAAGGTATAAAAATTGGAGATAAAAGTGTAGCTGAATTTTTTAGAGACACTATTGAAGGAAAACCAAAAGAAACTTTATCGGTAAAAGGAGAAATAAATAATCCCTTTGAAAATTTAACTGAAGAAGAATTGAGAAAATTAGCCGGTGATGGTTAATGATACCAGATTGTATAAGACAACAAGCAAGATATGAGTTAGCAAGGAGAGATTTTTGGGAATATTGTAAGCTAAGAGCACCTGATTTTTATAAAGAAGATAGATTGTACTTAAAAACGTTTTGTTATCAGTTACAATCTTTTTATTATGGAAATAAAAAGTTTCTAGTTATAAATGCTCCTCCTAGACATGGAAAAACTAGAACGATAAGTTTATTTGTGCAATGGATTTTAGGCAGGGATATTTTTTGTAAGATAATGACTGGATCTTATAATGAAATAGTTAGCAATAAATTAGCGAAAAGTGTAAGAAATCCTATTTTTGAAGAAAATGGATTATATTCTGAGATATTTCCAAAAACCAAAATAAAAAAGGGTGATGCTTCTGTAAATTTGTGGGGATTGGTAGGCAATGAAGAATCCAATTATTTAGCTACTTCTCCAGGTGGTACTGCTACTGGTTTTGGATGTAATTTAATGATAATAGATGATTTGATAAAAAATAAAAAAGAAGCTTTTAATGAAAGACTTAAAAAGGAACATATAGAGTGGTTTACTGATACTATGTTATCAAGAACCGAAAAGGGGTTTAAGGTAATAATAGTTATGACTAGATGGGCTTCTGATGATTTAGCAGGTTATATATTATCTAATTATGATTGTGTACACATTAATTATAAGGCAGTCCAAGATGATGGAACGATGCTATGTCCTGAAGTTTTAAATAGAGAAGATTATGAATTAAAAACTAAAAAAATGGATAAGACAATCGTTTCAGCAAATTATCAGCAGGAACCAATTGATATAAAGGGAAGGCTATATTCAAAATTTTTGACTTATGAATATGAACAAATTCCGAAATTTAAATACATAATGAATTATACAGATACGGCAGATGTTGGTGAAGACTTCTTATGTTCTATTGATTATGGTGTATCAATGAATAACCAATTTTACATTATTGATATCCTTTATACTGATGAACCAATGGAAATAACGGAACCAGAACAAGCTAAAATGATGACAAAAGATAAAGTAGGTTATTCCAAAATTGAGAGTAACAATGGCGGTAGAGGATATGCTAGAAACGTTGATAAGGAATGTAAAAAATTAGGAAATAGACATACATATGTTGATTGGTTTCATCAATCAGAAAATAAGGTAGCAAGAATTTTATCAAATAGCACAGGCATTATGAACAATGTCTTTTTTCCCGTTGATTGGGAAGTAAGGTGGCCAGCTTATGCTATGGCTATGACTAAATATCAAAGAGAAGGAAAAAATGAACATGATGATGCTCCTGATTGCACTACTGGAGTATATGAAAATCCTAGACCAAAATTACAAATGAGAATGTCAAATCAACCATTCATAAATATTCGGAGGTGATAGAAATGCTAAAGTATAGTGAAAATAAATTAAATACAGAAAAAGCAGTAAATGATTTATTTCCAAGAGTTCAATTAGAATTGAATGCTAGAAAAAAATTATATGAAAGATATCGAAGAAAATTGACTGATGAAGAATTGGCAAGTTTATCTGATGAAGAAATTAAGGTTCCATTAGAAAGATATATTGGTATAATGGCGACTGGTTTTTATGGTGGAAAAGCACCTGTTTACAAAGTTCATGCTTTTGACGAAAAAAGGAATAAGTTGGATAAAGAAATATTTGACATAGAAGGTAATGATGAAAATGCTATTGATGAAATAGGACACATTATATCCCATATAACAAATTATAATGATGATGCAGCCCATCATTTAAAGATGACTTTTGAATTTTTAGTTAAAAGAGCTTGTTACGAAATAAACTATAAAGATAAAAACACAGGCGAATATACATATGCTACTAGTGATGCATTAGAAACAGTAGCAATATGGGATTACAAAGTTCCTAAAAACTTAATAGGGTTGTATAGAATTATCGATACAATAATGGCTAATGGTGAATATCAAACCATGATTGAACTAACTACCAAAAGTGGGAAGTATTATTATATGGATACTCCAGAGAAAAGAAAAATATTTGAATTAGGTAGTGAGGAATATAAGAAAAGTAAATATAAAGATGAACCATTATTTAAAGAAAATAAAGAAAAATTTATTTCTTCAAAATGGGTTAATGATCTGCCTATTGTTGCTATAGAGCAAGAGGACGGACTAAACATATTTGAATTAGTTATTTCATTAATTAAAGGTTATGAAAGAGTAATTCAAAATGGTAGAAATACTTTTCAATATAATGATGATGCTATTCTGAAAGTCATAGGTTATGAACCAGAGAATGAAATGATAATTCAAGATGAAAATGGAAATGATATCATAAATCCAGCTAGAATATTAGAAGATAAATATGTTTTGGAATCAAAAGTTAGATATTTACAGGAAAATGGTGATTTAGAGTGGGTAATAAAAGCTGTAAATGATAATGCAGTGCAAAATCATAAACAAACATTAATGGATTTGATTTGCTTGTGTTCTATGGTACCTAATACAACAGATTTAGGATTTACTAAGGCTGATAATTCGAGTGCTTTAGAAAAAAAGTTTTTTTCTTTACAACAATTAATTGCTACTTTTGATAGTGAATTTAAAAAAGGGTATTTAAGAAGATGGGAATTAATTTTAAATAAGATAAATAAAGAAAAAAATAAAAAGTATGATTTTAGAGATATTGAAGTGAAATTACTTCGAAACTTACCATCTGATACAAAAAGTGAAACAGATAGAGCTTTAGCATTAAGAGATATATTAAGTGATGAATCTGTTATTGCAATGTTGCCTGATGATTTGGATCCAATTAATGAAATTAATAAGAAAAAGCAAGAAAGCAAAGATAACATACAAGAAAATTTAAATAAAATTAGAAATTTCGGAACTAATCAACAAGGAGATAAAGAGTTGAATGAAGAATCAAGCAATACTAAACCACAGGTGGAGCAAGGTAAGGATAGAATTAGCGAACTATCTAAAGAAGTACCAGAGATTAAATAAAAAAACACAAAATAAAATACAAAGTATTTTTGATAGTTTGGACATACAAAGTATTGATTTAAATAAAATTATTTCAAGAAATGAAAAAATAAGATTGAATTATAAATATGAAGAATGGAAAGATTTAGGATTATTAAATGGATACTTTGGTTACTTTGCTAATGAAATTTTAAAGAAAGCAAACATAAGTTATAATGATATGTTAGAATTGCTGTTGTATGCAACGTTTGAAGAAGAAAGATTACTTTTAGATGAGTATAGTAATATTTTATTTAAAAGTGTATCTTTTTCTTTGTATCAACAAGGCATGGAGGAAATAGGGCTTAAAAAATCTAAAAATAGAGTGTTAAATGATGATTTAATATTATCGTTTCTTTCAATTCCAATTGATGGTATTATCTATTCTGAATACGTTAAGGCATTATCATTAACTAATTCACAAGAAATTAAGAAATTAGGTGTTTTTTATATAAGTAATAATAATAGGGTGAACACGTATGATGAATTATTTGAAAGAACATTCGAAAAACAGAGAAATAGATTACTTTGTATTAGTGAAAAAGGCATAAGTGGAAGATTGGATTTACAATGTACCACTTTAGGAAATTATGCTTATTTGCAAGCTGGAATTGATACTAATACTAGATATGTAAAATTTGTTTCCGATTTTTGTGAGAATGTTACCAAAATGTGTTCCAATATGGATGGAATTATATTTGATATAAAAGGAGACAATAAATTTCATCGATGGTGGGGACATGATAGTAAACATTTAACTTATAGGGAAATAGAATGTTTTGGATTAGTTCAAGGAATAAATATGCCACCTATAATGCAACATTTTCATTGGTGCCATAGTACATTAACGTATCAGACTGAATTATCTACTGATAAAATAAGAAAACTTATGAAAAATGATAATATTAAAGATCAGCAACCTTTAAGTTCTTTTATCGATAAAGAAACTAAAAAAGATATATTAGGAAGTAGTCAAAGTATTAATAAATTTGTTAAACCTCATGACAAAATGAAAAAATTGGGAAAACTTAAAACTTTAACACATGAAAAAGCAATTAAATTACTCGAAAAGTATGAAAAAGAAATTGTTGACAGTGATATAGAAAATGCTATAATAATCCTTGAAGATGGAAGCTATTATCAATGTTATGGAGTAAAAGACAATGTTTATCCTTATGATGATTTATCTATCAATAATATTAAGAAAAATATATTATATATAACGCATAATCATCCAGAAAAAGAGACTAATTACTCTTTTGATGGTGATGATAGAAGATTATGGGGAAACCATGAAGAATTATTGATATTAAGACATACTGATAATAAATATATTAGTCAATTTAGCAGATTAGATAATGATGTTGATAATAGTAAGAGTTATAGTATATTTGATGAAATTTTTGAAGAAGATTATCAACATGAATTTAATATAGAATACGCAAGGAGTAATGGTTATGGATACAAAAGAACGAAAAGAAATGATGTTTAAGATTATGAAAGAACCTATTGAAGCAGTTAGAGAATTTAATAAAGAAATGGAAATATTGTTAAATAAACATTTAAATAACCAGGAATTAAAAGACGAAGTTAATAAATTAAAAAATAAGATAAAAAAGAAGTATAACACTCGTGAACAATAGAGTGTTTTTATTATGGAGGGAGAGAATAAAAATGAATAAATTAAATTTTGGTGAAGCCTTAGAGCAACTAAAAAAAGGTAAAAAAATCAGTAGAGAAGGTTGGAATGGTAAAGAGCAATATTTAGGATTAGCAACTAATATTTCATTTTTAAATTTAAATGGAGAGGTAGTAAATGCCAATCATGAAACAATGGGAAATAAAGCAATTGTATTTTACGGAACGAGTGGTATTCAAGTAGGATGGCTAGCAAGTCAATCCGATTTATTAAGTGAAGATTGGAGAGTGATTGAATAATGAAAAATAATGAGTTTGAAAAATCATGTATAAACACAGTTAAAAATTATACAATAGAACATTTGGATAAGGCGGAGGAATTACCTAATTTTGAAGTTTTTATTGTTTGGTCTTGTAAAACCTTACAAAACAACAAGGCTTTATTAAGTACCACATTATCAGATGGTATGTATTATGAACTAACATACAATGGAGATAAAAAAGAGTTATACCTTGATGCTTATAAGAAATTTGAAAATAAAGTATATAGAATAGATTAAAATATGCTACTTTCATAGGTAGCATAGAGTAGATATATAAGGGCTCTGTTAAAGTTTTGCAATTAATCTATTAACACCCTAAAATTGCATTTTTATATCTATTCTATGGTGCTTATAAACAATGATGCTTATTATCCTGTATGGAAGTAAGACAAGCACTAAACACTATCTTTAGTAGGTAGTGTACTGATGATATTGAAGATAGTATAAGATTAATGCACTAGGGTTACTTTAAGTAGGCTTTAGAAATTCCAGTGAAAATCTGGATATATATCATTAGTACAGTATCTATTAGGATACTATTAGTCGATAGAAATATCGGCTTTTTTTGTTTGGACTAATCCACCGAGACGGATTATGTGGTATTTCTTACCGAGAAAAGAAAGGAGTTCTTATAAAATGACAAATGAAAAAAAAGATGAGAACAAAAATATGGTAACTACTACCGAAACAGTAGAAAAAGATGTTAAGCAAAATACTAATACTCTAGAACCAAAGGCTGAAAATGATTGGAAAAAAGAGCATAGAGATGAACTTAACAGAATGTTTGCTGCTGAAAGAGAGAATGAAAGAAATAAAGTCTTAAATGAAGTTCAACAGCAAAAAGATGAAGCTAAAAAACTCGAGGAAATGGATGAATTACAAAAAAAAGATTATGAAATTGAATCTTTAAAAAAACAACTTCAAGAAAAAGATTTGAATGAAAAAGCAAGTAATTTAAAAGATGAAGCTATTAAACAAGCAACTGAAAAGGGAGTTCCTATTAGTATAATGAATACTTTAAATTACAAAAATGAAACTGCAGAATCAATTAAAGAAAAAATTGATATTTATTCAAAAGAGATACAGGGAATTAAAACAAATGTAATTAATGAATTTTCGAAAGAGGAAGCTCCACAAACTGGCGATAATAACCGTACTGAAATGAAAACTGGTTATGAAAAATTCGCTGAAAATTATAACAAGTAAATTAAAGAAAGAAGGTAAAAAGAATGAATAATGATGTTATTAAGTTTTATGATGGTAAAACAGTAAATGCCCAAGCATTTGGAGCTTATATTTCTGAAATAGCCAAAACAAGGGAAAATAAATTAATAAATTCTGATATATTTACTGGCGATAAAAATGTTAATGATACATTTAAAAATTCGACTGGAAATATTTATGCTGTATTACCATTGTTAGGAGATTTTAAAGGAGAATCGCAAAATTATGATGGTGTAAACGATTTACAAGAAGGAGAAGGAGTAGATACATATTTCTTTGGAGTAACTTCATATGGTCGTGCATTAGTAGGAGGAGAATATGATTATGCTAATGAAATAGTTGGCAAAAATGTAGATTTTAGAGAACATTTAGCAAAAAGAATGGGTGAGAAATGGGTAGATATCAGAGAAGATACTTTAATTAGTATTATTAAAGGTATGTATTCATCTACAACTGATGGTGCAAGTGAATTCGCAGAAAAACATACTTTAGAGATTAATGGTTCTGTTGAAGAAACATCATTGAATGATGCATCACAAAAAGCTTTAGGAGATAAAGATTTTAATGGTAAGGGTTTAATCTTAACTATTATGAATTCAAAAATTGCTAATAATTTAAGAAATAAAAAATTGTTAGAGTATATGAAATATACAGATGAAAACGGTATTGAAAAAAATACTAATTTAGCTCAATGGGGTGATAAACTAGTATTAGTTGATGATACTATCACTACTTTAAAAGTTGAGAGCGCAACTAAATATGTTACTTATGGATTAGGTAATGGAGCATTTATTCGTGATGAAGATTTACCAGTTGAAGTTCCGTTTGAAAGATACAGAAATCCTTATAAAAAAGGTGGTAAAGTTGATTTGATTAATCGTGAAAGACGAGTTATTCATCCAAAAGGCTTTAGTTTCTTAAAGAAATCTGTTGTTACAGATTCTCCTACTGATGCTGAATTTGCTAATGGAGCGAATTGGGGATTAGCAAAATCAGCAGATGGAAAAAGTTTTTATCCTCATCAATTAATTCCAGTTGTAAGGATCGTTTCTACTGAGGCATAATTATATGAAATATATAAATTTAGAAACAAATGAAGTAGTAGAACCAACTAATTTTACTACTTTTTTTGCTTATGCTAATAATTCAAATTATAAATTAATTAAAGAAGGAGAAAACAGTGATGAATTAAATGATGATTTAGTTCTAACTGATTTAATTGATAACGGTAGTCATAACTTGGATGAAGATTTAGAAACTAATGATGAAAATAATAAAAACAATAAGAAAGATAAGCAAAAAAAACATAAGCAGAACGAAACAGAAGAAATTGAAGAAGGAGAAAACAGTGATGAAATTCAAGGATAAAAAAACGAATGATGTTATTAACTTTACAAGTCCAGATTTTATAGATAGAGCAAAAAAAGATAAAAATTTAGTTTTAATGACTAAACAAAATGAACAAGAAAAATCAAACATTAATGACAATAAAGAAAATAAATAATTAAAGAGGTGATGAAATTGGATATTGAAAAATCAAAAGTAATAAACATTATCAAAAACAATCTTTCTGTCAATTATAATACTTTAAAAAATGAACGTGAAGATGAAATATTAGAAGAAATATTTGATGATATGTGTTTGGTAGCACTTTCAATTTCACATCAGAAAAAGATAGACAATTTAATTCCTTATATAAAAACAGCAGTTAAAAGTGAGTATTTGAGGCGTGGAAAAGAAGGAGAAAAATCTAATCGAGAAGGTAGTCAAAATGCTGAATACGAGGAGATTATCAAAAAATTAGAACAGGATATCATATCAAGTGGAAATAGGAGATTTAAATGAGTCAAGTTTTAAAAAATCTAAAAAAAGTTTATATTTATAAACCAAAAAAGGTTAATGTTAATGGTGAATATCAAATAACATGGACTTTATTAGATAGTGATTATTTTAATATGCAACAAGATTTTAATGAATTAGATAGAAATTCTACTGGTGATATTGATTTCGAAACTATTAAATTAAGAACTTATAGACCTACTATGTTACAAAAAAGATTTGGTATTTCTTTTGAAAAAACTAAAATTCCAGATTATATTGTAAAATCTTGTCCTAAAATAGGGAATAGTATTGTATTTACTTGCGAAAGTTATAATGGGGATTAAATGATTTCTATTGAGTGGAACGAAAAGTCAGTAGATAATTTATATTCTAAATTAGAAAGATTAGCAAGCGAATTACCTGTAAAAACAAAAGAAGCATTGGAAAAAGCTTCTGAAAATACTAGAGATAAAGCTTTGGAACATAAACGAGGAATGAAATCAAAAGATTTAATTATTTATAAAATAGAAGTAAAAGGAAATGATACTTTTGTCAGTAAAATCCATACTGATGAATACACATTCAGTTGGGCTTCTTTTTTAGAATATGGTACTGGAAGATATGCTGAAAGAGAACATATTGGAAAAACAAAAACATTTTTTAAATCAGGATTTTATTTTTGGTATGCTCCATTTGATAAAGTAAAGGCTCAATATTCTGATGAAAATTATTTTGAATTTGAGGGAGAACAATTTCCTATGAATGCTAATTTTAATGGACAGAAATATGTTTTAGTATTTGAACAAAAAGCTCAACCATTTATGAGACCGGCAGCTTTTGAAACCAGAAAAGAAACGGTTGATATCATGAGAAAGGAATTAAGTAACATGATAAAAGAGGTGTTTAAATGATAGAAATATGTGAACTGAATTTGGAAATTTTTACTGATATGATTGTAGAAAAACTACAAGAAATAGATGGATTAGAAGTTATACTAGATAACCCTCAGGCTGATAGTAAATTTCCTTGTGCATCCATTAGTACTCCTTTAAAATCAGTAATAAATACCGAGAATGGAATACCAACAAGAGTTAATTTATCTGTTTCAGTCAGTTATTGGACTAATTCTAAACATAGTAGTATGAAACTTTCTGATAATGCTGATATAAAATTAAGAGAATTAAATTTAACAAGAGTAAATTCACCGATTGATAGCTATGATGAAATAACGAGAAAATATCGTTATGGTGGTAGTTATGAGGTGTTTTTTAATGGTTTAACAAATAGTTTAGAGAGGAGAAGATAAATATGTCTGATACGGTTGTAAAAAAACCAAAGGTTAGTACACTTACTGGGTTGTACTATGCCGAAACTTTGAACGGTGAAAAAACACAAATTGCATTTGTTCAAAGTATTCCACCTTTAAAAAAGGCAAAAGAGGCAATAACTTATAATGCGTTGGATCTTGAAGAAGAACAACAGGCTAAAGGTTCAAGAAAGGCTGAAGCATTAGAGATTCCAGTATTATTCACAGAGCCACAACATGATAAAGTGAAGGTGTTAGCTGATAGTGATAAAAGTTATTATTGGTTTATCCAATTACCGAAGGAAACTGCAGTTACTCCTGACAAACCATTAACTTTTTATTTTAGTGGTGCTGTTGATTTAGGCTTAGATGAACTAGAAATTGATGGTATGATTCAAGAAACTATTACAGTTTATAGAGATAGTAAAGTTCAAGAAAGCAAAGGGTTCCCAACATCAGAGTAGGAACCCTATTTTTTTAGAAAGTGAGGAAATATAAATGATTTTAAAAGCAAATGAAAGAGAAATGAAGTTAACGCCTACTACAAAAAAGATTGTTGAAATTAGCGAAAAATATAAAGGTATTAATTTAAATGATTTATTTTTTGAGGCATATAGAAAAAATGACATAAAGAAATTGGCAACTATAATTTTGGAATTAGTTGATGAAAAAAAATCATTTAATAATGATATAAATCAAGTTTATAACTTTATAGATGAATGGAAAAAAGAAAATAACAAGTCTTATCATGATTTGTTTTCTGAAATTGCAAGGATGATAAATGATGAGGGTTTTTTCTCAAAGAAGATGACCGAAGAAGAAATACAAGGCAATTTGAATGGAGTAATAACGTCAACGGATATGACAGAGATGATAAAAACAGCAACAGAGAAAATAGTGTCAGAAGCAGTATCAGACGAACTTGCCGAAGATTTCAAGGGTTATCGAGCTTAGATTTTATTGATTTAATAAGAGAATTAGAGCCATTATGTTATAGATATGGAATGAAACCTCGTGAATTTTGGAATTGTACTTATCGTGAAGCTAAACTGTTTTACGAATCTAATGTAAAACAAGAAGAAAATAAAAGAAAAAGTGACATAGTTTTTGCCGAAAATTTTGCGAACAAGCTAATTGGAGCGTTAAATTTTGGAAAAAAGCAAAAAGTAAATTTAATTACAGATTGTTATTATGATTTGTTTTCTGAAGAAATAGAGAGAGAACGAAATACAATTAAAACTCAGTCTATAACAGAAATGATTCGTAATTTGCGTGCTAGGAGTTGATACTATGACAGTTGAAGAATTGGAAATCATAATTAGAGCTAATATCGGAGATGCAATAAAAGGAATTAAAACTGTTACATCTGAAGTAAAAAAAGCAGTATCAGATAGTATTCAACCAATGAAACAAATAACTAATGAAACAAAAAATGTAGCTAACGCAACTTCTTCAAGTGTAAATGCAGCTAAACAACAATTAAATAATTATGTTGAAGGTGTTAAGAGTACAGCAAAACAACAAGAATTTTTAAAAAGTAAAATAAATGATTTAAAAGAGGTTTTAAATAAAGCAGATAAGGGTTTTGATGTTGGAGATGTATTAAAAGTTGAAAATGATTTGGAAATATTACAAAATAAACTTTATGATTTACAAAAGAAAGAATATAAAATAAGGATCAAAACAGAGGAGAATGATAATTCTAAATCAAATTTAAAAAATGGCAATAAAATTGGAAATGCTCTTTTGCATACAGGCCAATTTTTAGGAAAGCAATCTATTAATACTATGTTAGCACCAATGAAAGGTTCAGGCAAAATTATTGATAGTTTAAAAGGAAAAATAAAGTTATTTGGTAACGATGTGCATAAATCGTTTTCTAAAGGGTTAAAATCTGCTAAAAACTTTGCTATAAGATTATTTGGTATAAGAACAGCTATCGCTGGTGTGTCCAAAGCAGCTAGTGCTTATTTAAATTTTGATTCAGAATTACAAAATAGTTTTTCAAATTCTTGGAATAAGTTAGGGGCTTTATTAGGACCTGCACTTGAATTGGTAGCAAATTTATTTTCTAAAGCAACAAGTGCAGCCGTATATTTTGTGAAAGCACTGACTGGTATTGATTTGGTTGCAAAGGCAAACGCTAAGGCATTAAAAAGTCAATCAAAAGCGCAAAAATCACTATCAAAACTTGATGAAATAGAAAACATTAACCAAAATAATGGTACAGATGGTGATTTGGGATTAATTACTGAAGATGCTGTTAATAATTTATCTTTTTTAGATAAGATTATAAAAGATTTAAAAGAAGGCAATTATTATGATGTTGGAAAAACTATTGCTACTAATATTAATAAATCATTGGCAAATATTAGTTGGGATAGTATAAAAAGTAAATCTGAAGAAATTGGAAGTAATATTGCTCAATTTTTAAATGGAGGTATCGACAATTTAGATTGGGGATTATTTGGAAAAACACTTGCTGAAGGAATAAATACGGGTATTAATTTTGCATATGGTTTTATTGATACATTTCATTTTAAAGAATTTGGAAAAGGACTAGGAGAGGAGTTCTTTTCTTTTTGGGATAATATTGATTGGAGTAGGTTAGGTAAAACTTTATCTGATGGAGTAAAAGGTGCTTTAGATATTGCAATTGAATTTTTAAGAAATGTTGATTGGACAAAGGTAGGGGAAGATGTTGGTACTTTTTTAACATCAATAGATTGGATCGGAATTGCTACAAAAATAGTTGTATTATTGTGTGAAGGTTTAGGAGCATGGTATTCATTTTGGGCTGGATTAGGTACTAAAGTTTGGAATGAATTGAAGAAAACTGATTGGATACAAGTAGGTAAAGATATAATTAATGGTATTATTGAAGGAATACAGTCTTTTGCTCAAGGATTTGGAAAATATTTTCAATTTATAATTGATGTATTTAAAGATTTATTTGGAATTCATAGCCCGAGTACTGTATTTAGTGATTTTGGAATAAATATTATTCAAGGACTAATCAACGGTATTGGCAACATTTGGGGGAGTGTTAACTCTAAATTTAGTAGTTTTAAATCAAGTGTTTCTAGTTTCTTTGATTCCTCTAATTTTAGTAATTTAGGAAAAAATGTCATCAATGGTATTACAAGTGGTATTGCTAATAAGTATAACGATTTAAAAAAGTCACTATCTAATGTAGCAAATTTTACTACTAGTTGGTTAAAAGCAAAACTTAACATTCATTCTCCTTCACGAGTTATGAGAGACGAAGTTGGTGAAAATATTACTGCTGGAGTTGCTGAAGGTATTGATAGTAATAGAGTTTCACTTTCAGATAGCTTAAAGAGTGTACTATCTGATGTTCGTAATTCTTTTCAAAATATACCAACAATGGCAAATATCGAAACTTCCAGTGATTTAAGTGATATATCATCGACCATCCTAAATTCCAAAAACCAAGATTATGGTTCTGGTATTGATAGCATTATTAATAATGCTATTTTAAATGCATTTAGCCAAATGTTACCATATTTACAGAATTCTAATAATGTTGGTGAAGCTACTTTCCAAGTGGGTGAAACTGAATTTGCTAAATTAATTTATGAATTATATAATACGGAATCTTCTCGAAGGAATGTAACAGATACAAAGATTGTAAGGAGGGGGATTTAAGATGGCATTACTAGAAGCAAGTCTAGATGATAAAAAAACTTGGATTAATTTACCTACTCCTTCCCCAGATAATTATGAACCTACTTATACTCATGAAGAAGATAGTTGGCTTGATTCTAGAGGATATTTACATAGGGAAATAATTAGAAAAAATAGGGCAAAAGTACTTTGTGGTTGGGATGCTTTAAATGGCGAAAAAACAGCTTTATTACAATCTTTATATGATTATGATTATTTTTATTTGAAATTTACAGACAAAAAAAATCAAAGGGTTATAAAAAAAGTATATGCTGGTCCTTTAAGTGGTAAGGCTTTACTTTTAAATCCTAGGACATTGCAAATATTATGGAATAGTAGTGTTGCAATGAATTTCATAGAATATTAGGTGATATATAATGATTAGTATGAGTAGCGAATTTAAAGAAGCGATAAAATCAGATGTTAGGGATGTAAGAGGTTATATTGAAGTAATTGGTAATAATTATATTGACAAAAGTAATTATACAATGAAAGTATATTCAAATGATTTATCAGTAGCAGATGTTTCCGAAATATCTGCTATTTCTGAATTGAACAATAATACAAGAGTTGTAAATAAATATGCTAGTTTTGAAAAAGACTATTTTTTATTGGATGGGAGTTTTATTCTTCCCTCCATCGAAAATAGTAATCTTAATCCTGGATACATAAGTGACGAAATAAGTAATGAAGAAGATGGACGATATTTAGATGGAGAATTTAGAGATCCAATTATAATAGAAATTTCTACGGAATTAAGTACAATTGAAGGTATGACAATATATTTTGATGATGACGTCTTTCCCACAACATTTTATTATTATAGTAATGGGGAACGAGTAGTTGTAAAAAACAAATCAAAGATATGTCATATTTTTGATATTATAATTCCCACTAATAATAGTGTTAAGATTGAAATTCCCGAAATAAACACGCCTAATCGAAGGCTAAAGATATCAGAAATAGATTTTGGAATTACAAATATTTATGAGGGAAATGAATTAAAAGAATTTGAGATAATAGAGAAAGTTGATATTTTAAAAAAAGAAATGTTTATAAATGAATGCAATATTATTTTGAATAATTCTAATAATCAGTTTAATTCTGTTTTGCCAAGTGGTATAGCTAGTTACTTTAATGGAGCAGTAATTAAGGCACATATAGGGGTTTTAACTAAAACAAAAGGTGTTGAATATTGCCCGTGTGGTATGTTTTATTTAGTAGATTGGAAAAATAATAGCCAAACAACAACTACTTTGTATTGTAAGAGTTTCTTTGATAAGATGAATAAAACTAAAAGTTACTTTTCTCAAACAGGAACAGATTTCATGGATGATAATAATTATTTGAAAAATATGTTTTTATTTTGGGGATATTCAAATTATTCTTTTAATGGTACAACTAAAAATAGTTGTATATCTGATAATTTTAGAATTGTTGATAGCCAATTAGAGCAATTAAGAGACTTTCTTATTTTTACTAATTTGATTGGTTATATGAATAGATATGGAAATATCATTATTGAAAATGTAAGTAATAATATAGTTGATGTTATAAACGGCAACGTTTTAAAAGCAGAACCAACTATAAATGCCAAAAGCTTAATTAATCAAATTATTATAAATGAAATAGTTTGTGAAACTAATAATGACACTTCTAATAAAACGATATTTTCGAAGGAATTTGAAATAACTGGAGAAGATAATCAAAAGATTCCGTTAGAGTATGATGAGAATACTCAAACAACATATTCTTGTAGTAACATATGGCCTGGAGGAAGAATAACAATGCATACTCGAGGGAGTTGGTTATTGATATTTAACGAAAATGATGATTTCTTTCAATTATACGAAAGAGTAAAAGGCAAAACTACAATAACCCTAACACAAACAGGAACCAAAAATATAGTTAAAAATCCACAAATTTTTAGCTATTCAAATGAAGGGGAATCAATTGAAATTAATGATGTATTATTTAATAGATTAATTCAAGCTTATATAGATAGAGGTTTTTCTGACATAGGAATGAAATTAGCAGATGCCATGAAAAATACAGCTGATTTTATTAAAGAGAATGAGACTAAATATTCTATAGAACTAAATTATAATGGTGATCCATCATTAGAAGCACGTGATTTAATTGAGCTAGAGACAAGGTACGGTATGATGAATCTTCGAATACAAGAACATCGATTGAAGTTCAATGGTGGTTTAAGCGGCAGTATAAAGGGAGTTGGTAATTAATGTATTATGGAAGTACAGATTATATTAATTATAATGATTTTAATAATATTGAAATGAATTTAGAAAATTTAACTTATTCTGTTGCATATTTTTCTCCTGAGATTCCAACCTATGATTTTAACGATAGTTGGAAAGAAAATGACTGGGTTTATTTAGAAAAAGTAAAAAAAATAGAAATTGGGATTGAAAATTTAAAAAAATATTTTACTAGACCAGAAAATTGGATTCCTAGTAGAGAATGGACTCCAATGTCTAGCTTTAGTTATATTGATATGAATAGATGGTTAAATAATATGAATGCTATTACTAGTATATTATATAATAATTATACTATATGGAATGGTAAAACTTATTTAAATTGGGAAGTCAATAGTATATATGAATGGGAGGATTATTAATGGCAAGTGTAAATTTTAAGCGAAGAAATACAGTAGATGATTTAAAAAATGTTCCTATTGAAGATGGAAATTTTATATTAACTAAGGATGGTCATTTTTTTTGCGATTTTGGAGAAGAAAGAGTTGAGATTAAAGAAAAGCCAGACTTATCAATGGATGATTCTTCTGAGAAATCTGTTGCAAATAAAGTTATTAAAAGTTATGTAGATAATACTTTTAATAAACTAAAAAGCATTTTTTTATGGGAAAATACAGCACTAACAAGTGAATTTGCTGAACAAAACATAACACTTAATAGTAATGATTATGATTTTTATGAAATTATTTATGCAAAAACAATATCAAGTTCTATAACGTTTAGTTCTGGAAAAATTATGAAAGGTAAAGAAACTGTGATAAATGTTGTTGCTGGTGAAGAAGAACAAAGTTATTTACAATTTCAGTGGAGAAAAATAGTCCCTAAAAATGAAACTACATTATCTATTAGTGATTGTACTTGTAAAACTGTTAATGTAAATACTAATGCAAAAGAAAACAAAAATTGCATACCTTTGGCTATAATTGGATATAAGATGAGATTGTTAGATTAGGAGGTATCGTAAATGAATGATGTATATATATTTGTTGATACCGAAACAGGTAAAACGGAGTGTAGAAATAAAAAAATTGGTATTCAGCACGCAAATCTTCAAAATAAGCTAATATTTAATTTATCAAAAAAAATAAATGGTTCAGCTTGGCTAGAATATGAAATTAATGGGGTAAAAAATTATGCAGTTATGGAAGAAATAGATGATGGATATCAAATTGTTATAAAATCTTGCTTATTGATTTCTGACTATGTTAATGTTGATTTGAAAATTACTGAGACGGAGAATGCCAATGGTATTCCTGTTTTTATTTCTACTATTGAAAGATTAGAGGTATATAGTAGTATTGATGCTAGCGAAAAAGAACCTGAGTATTATCCTAGTTGGAAAATTATTGCTGATTCTAAAATCGCAGAAATTGATGAATTAAAAAAAGATTTAATTGCTGATGAAAAATTAAGAATTGAAAATGAGAATACCAGAATACAGGCTGAAACGAGTCGAAATCAGGCAGAAAATGAAAGGACTAATAAAGAGGCTAGTAGAATATCAAATGAAAGTGAAAGGCTAAAGAATGAAGCCATAAGAGTGTCTCAAGAAGAGAAAAGAGTATCAAGTGAAGAACAAAGAAAAGGCAACGAAGAAACAAGGCTAAAAAACGAAAGCGACAGAATTAGGCGAGAAGAAGAAAGAGAGCAGTACTTTACTGATATTAAAGAAAAAGTGGATAATGGAGAATTCAATGGTGAGTGTAATTTTGCAACTTTTGATATTGAGGATGGATATTTGGTAATGAATAAAGTAAAGGATAATATGTTGTTAGATTTCCAATTAAACGGAAATGATTTGGAGGTGGCAATCAATGGCTAAGCAATTATTAGGTAGAGTGGCTATGGACTTTAAAGGCGAATTTAATAGTTCGTTTGCTTATGAAAAATTAGATGTAGTTGTATATGAAGGATGCAGTTATTGCGCATTGAAAGAAACAAAAGGAAACTTGCCCACGAATGAAGAATTTTTTACTTTATTGGTAAGGAAACCAGTTGAGGGACTAGATTATTTTACGGAAGATGAAAAAGAAGAATTTGTATCAAGAATAACTGATGATGCAAATTCTTTATTTAATCAAAATGTAGAAAGTAAGACAAAAGAGTTTAATACTAATCATCAAGATAAAGTAAATGATTTCAATAATAACTATGATACTAAATTAAGTTCTTTTAATAGCAATTATGACAGCAAAGTTAAAAGTTTTGATAATAATGTAAATAATCAAACAACTACTTTTAATGAAAATGTTGTAGAAAAACAAAAAGAATTTGATGATAATGTTACCAATCAAACTGAAACTTTTAATACTAATGCAACAAATAAAATCAATGAATATGATACCGACGCAATCAAGAAATTAAATGATTATAATTCAAACGATAATGATAAATTAAAAGCATATAACGATAATGCTAGTACAAAGGTAGAAGAATACAACGCAAACGCAAATAATAAAGTAGAGGAATTTAATACTAACGCTGAAGAAAAGACAAATGAATTTAATTCAACTGCGAATGCTCAAAAAATTACCAGTTTATCTAACGAATTTTACAGGGTAAAGGATGAAGTTCTTGAAACTGGCGAGGCTAGTGACACATTTATTCATTTAGAGGATAGCTCGATGTCAGAATTGCAAGAGTTAGAAATTGAAGGAGTTTGTCAGCAAAAGACAACGAACGGAATTAATTTATTACCAGAAGTTGCAGATAAAAGTGCAAGAACTTCTGGTGGAGTGACTTTAACTTTTTCAGAAAATAATAAAATGAATTTAAATGGAACTACTGCAGATAAATCAATTTATTTTGATATGAAATTAAAAGAAACCATATCTCTTACAAAAGATGTTTATGTTCATATTAGAAACAATGTAGGTAATGGAAATGTTGCAATAGCTTTATTATTAGATAATTCTCAAAAGGGATGGCATAGTTTGAGTGATATTAATACAATTTCCAACCTTACTGATATTAAATCTGACGAATTTGAAGTAAATACTTTAAGGCTTTTTATTAATCCAAATCAAACTGTTGATGTAACATTACAACCATCTTTAGAATATGCACCAGATATAACTGAGTTTGAACCTTATACTGGAGGTAATGCTTCGCCGAATCCAGAGTATCCCCAAAAAATTAAAACTATAACAGAAAATTTTAATTTAACTAGTTGCGGAAAGAATTTATTAAATACGAATGCTTTTGTAGAAATTACAAATCCTAATGAAAAAGTGTGGACTAGTTTAGATGGAATTACAAGTTTTTATTCACAAAGTAAGATTGAAATAAGTGAAGTTTTTTGTAATTTTAAAGCAGGAAGAACCTATGCTATATCGATAAAAGAGTCCTCTAATATTTATGGTTCACCACAATTTGTAACTTTAGATGGAACTAGAGTAGTAACTCAATTAGAAGCAACTTCAAAAATTTATACTGCAACAGAAAATGTTAGAGTTTATCCTAGATACAGAAATGAGTTAGCTAATACTCCAAGTAAATTAATTTTACAAGTCGAAGAAGCTCCTTCTCAAACAACATTTGAAGAATATATTTCATCACAGATTACCGCAAATATTCCAGATGGGGAATTTATAGGGAAGTTAGATGATACTTATAAAGATACTTTAAAAATTGTATATAATGAAGATGAAGGGCAGTATCATTTGATATTAAATAAAGTAATTAAAACACATGAAATAAATGATACTGCAGTGATTAACGAAGTAAAAGAAGGGTTTTATATAGGTACATATAGTTGGAATGTAGTAAAAAAAGGACCAACATTAACAAAGTATTTTACAACATACACTTCATATCAAGAGTATGTTAAGATGAATAATGGGGCAGGTTTTTTATATGATGTTCCTCAATTTTATATAAAGATGAATGGAATAAGTAACGCCAATGAACTTAAGAGCTGGTTATCAACACATCCATTTTTGGTGTATTATGCAACTGCCACTCCATACACTATAGATTTAGGACCAATAGAAATGCCTTTATCTTATAATGAAGTTACCAACATTTTTACTGATAGTGATTTGCTTCCTAAAATTAATGCTAAATACTATAGAAATTTTAAACAAACAATTAAAAATCTTAACGATAATATTGATGGAATTAAAAATGATTATGTTAAGAATTCTGATGTAGCTTCAAGTTCAAAAGCTGGTATATTAAAAATTGGGAATGGCTGTTATTTAAAATCAAATACTCTTACAGCAAGTGTTTATAATTATGATGCTTATCAAACAAGAGGTAACGAATTTTTTATAAGTAAAGGCACATTAGAAAATGTGTTAAAAGCCAAAATTTCGGAATTAAAAAGTGAATTGGGAGTATCAACTACAGATGAAAGTGAGGAAACAGAATGATTTACGAAAAAGACAACGTCTATTACTTAAAAAAAGGTGTTCTGTTTGAGATTGCAAACCTTGAAATTAAGTATAGCAGAATAAAAAAGAAAAATATACTAGTTATTACTGGTAGTGGAATTGTTGAACAAATTGATGAAACTTTAAATGAATATACATATAAAGAAATAGAAAAGAAGGTGTTGAATTAATGGATATTTTTATTTCAAAATTAACTAATATAAATGAACCAAAAACTTTGTTCTTATTATGTGCTTTATTTGTCTTTTCCGATGTTATTACTGGATATATAAAGGCGTTTAAAGAGAAGAAGGTAAATAGTTCTATTAGCAGAGATGGTTATATCAAAAAGTTAGGCTGGGTAGTAGCAATACTACTTGGCTTTTTAGTTGATATACTAGTAGAAGTTAATTTATTTTTAGTTGGTTCAGCTTTAGTCTGCATTGCTACTGAAGGAATATCAGTTTATGAAAATTTAGGGGAAATTGGTATTAATTTGAAATTCAAAGAGTATTTTGAAAAAATAGCGAAAGGAGAATGACTATGAAAGGTATAGATGTTAGTTCTTATCAAGGGGATATTGATTGGAGAAAGGTTAAAGATACTGGTTATCAATTTGCAATATTACGTTTAGGAATAGGAGATAATGTCGCTAGTCAAGATGATAAAAAATTAAAAGAGTACATAAAGGAATGTCAAGATAATGGCATTCCTTATGGTTTTTATTTGGTTAGTTATGCTAAAAATTTAGAAGGAGACGAATCTGTTCAAAGTGAAATTGCTCATACAGAAAGGTTAATTCAAGGTACTAGTCCATTTTGTATTTTTTATGATATGGAGATAGATAACACTATTTATCTAAGCAAGGAAACATTAACTAGTTTTGCTATTAAGTATTGTGATTACTTTAAAAATTTAGGCTATCAAGTAGGAGTTTATGCAAATAAAAATTGGTTTACTAATTATTTAGATTACAATAAATTAAAAAACAATGGTTATAAGATTTGGTTAGCACATTACGGAGTAGATAAGCCAGGTTTAGAGTGCGATATTTGGCAATATAGTGACAAAGGTAACGTAGAGGGTATAAATACTAATAGTACTGATTTAGACATCATGTATAGCAATTTAATTGGCTCTAATCAAGAACCAAATTCATCTAATTTAAAGTCAATTGAAGAAGTGGCACAAGAGGTTATTAATGGCGTATGGGGTAACGGAGAAGATAGAAAGATCCGTTTAACTAACGCAGGATATAATTACAATGAAATTCAAGCAAAAGTTAATTCAATATTGGCTTCTAATAGCGTAGTAACTTATACTGTGAAAAGTGGAGATACTTTAAGTTCCATTGCTAGTAAATATGGTACTACTTATCAAAAATTAGCACAGTATAATAATATTTCTAACCCAAATATTATTAGTGTAGGGCAAGTAATTAAGATACCTAACAATAACGCCAATAATAAAGTTCAAGTAGAATATTATACTGTAAAAAGTGGGGATAGTTTATCTAGTATTGCTAAAAAATATGGCACTACAGTAAACAACTTAGTAGCATTAAACAATATTAAAAATGCTAATTTGATTTATGTTAATCAAAAATTAAGAGTAAAATAATGGAGTAGGGATAGTACCTTACTCCAATTTTTTTATGTAAATTTTATGGGCTAAATAAACTTGCTTTCTTAGATTTTAACTTGACTTTTGTATTACTTTTGTGTATCATATCAACCTAACAAAGAAAAATAATTATTGAAAATTATTTTTGATTGTGTTATGATACTATATATACAGTAAGCTAGTAGGCCAAGGCATACTATTACTCTATTTAGTGGTATTAGTGCTTTGAGTTAAAATAAAAAGTGAAGTGTTAATTATGAATAAAATTAAAAATAAACCATATAATTTATTACATATTACTTCTAGAGAAAATGCAAAAAAGATTTTAAGTAATGGTTTTATTTCAAGTATTCACAACTTGAAGAAAGGTCAAAATCAATGGCTAGGGAATGGGGTCTATTTTTGGGATGGTAATGATGATAATATAACGAATTTTGGTAAGAAAATGTTGCAAAATAAATTTAAAAAAGGGAATATGGTGGAATTGTATGGCACTATAGAGATAGAGGATGATAAGCACATTAATTTAGAAAAAGAAGAAGATAGAAATTTATTTTGCGATTTTATAAAAAAAGTTAATCCAGAGCAAGCGGAAGAAATGATAACCACGATTAGAACATTAAGAGGTGAAGTCGATGCAAACCGAGCTGAATTAGCAAGAATTGGTAAGTTTTTAGGTAAAAATGTAAATACTTTTATAAAAGCTATGAATAAAAATGGTTATGAAATAGATATGGTGTCATGTTATTTTTTTCATGGTTCAAACAAATTAGAAAATATATTTGGTAGGCGTGAAAAAAACAGAAGACAATTTTGTATAAAAAATCTAGATTTGTTAAATAGTAATATAGAAAGATTTAAGATATATAATGACAATTAATTTTAAAAGGAGGGTTTAATATGAGTAGAAAATTTGAAAATTTTTCTTTTGACAATATTTCATTAGACGAATTTAAAGATGATATTGATGATATAAATAATACTTTTAATGATTTAATGAAGGATAGAAAAATAAAAAAAATTTATAATAAAGTAAAAAAAATTAGAGATAAAGAAAATGAAATAGAAAGAGTGACATATAATCGTGTAAATGATTATAATGGTTTTGATTTAAGAGTTTTGAAAAATAAGGAAATAAAATTAAACAACAATTCTGAAATAAATGAATATGGTAATGAAAAAATAAGTATGATTTTTGGGTAGGTGATAAAATGCAAAATTCTATAAAGTTTGAAGGGTATATGATTCAAAAACTTAATTTAGAAAAAAAAGATGATATTAAAAAAGATGAAAAAGGGAATATAAGTTTAAATTGTAGCTCATATCAAAATAAAGAAAAAGGAAGAGAGGATTCTTACAAAGTATCTATGAATATAAATTTGTATACAAATTTATCAAAAATCGAATTAGTAATAGATGGCTTTTTTATAATTTCTAAAAAAATAGATGATGAAATCAAAAAAAATTTTTTAGAGATCTCCGCTCCTGCAATACTATATCCCTATGCTAGAACATTGATATCAAATATAACTGCATTTGATGCTGATGAAACTGTTTTATTACCAATTATAAATTTTGCTAAAAAACAATAGTAATTAAAAAAAGGAATTAGACTTAATTGTCTTTTTCCTCTTTTTTTAGTGTACCATTTTCTAAATTTTTGATGGCAAGTTTAACAAAATTCCTATTTTGCAGCTTTATAATTGATAAACCAGTTCGATTGTTCGTGTTTTTGTTTGACATAAGTTAACTGTTATTATATAATTAGTAGCAGAGATACACTGATAGTTAGGTGTTCCTCCACATAAATATTATTTTTAGAATTTATGGAAGGAGGTGGTCTCCTCTGAATGAAAGTAGAAAGGATTCCTGTTCTAATGGAATACTTATTAGTAGTAGTAATAATGTTGTTGCTAGTAATAGTAATTATGTTATTAATACAAAATTTCATCAAGAAGAACTAAAAAAACACCTAACCTTAGATACAACTAAGAGTTTAGGTGCAACACAAATTAATGAACTTAAATTGTGGAGATAACACCTGACAAAGGAATATCAGTGTATCTCACTTATATTATAATAAATTTTTACTATAATATACTTGATGAACTAAAAATACCTGAATTACTTTCTATCATCTAAGATAGTTTTTTTCACGAAAATTTAGTAATTAAATTGGACTGAGAAAGCATCTAACAAGCAGAAAAATAGATGTATCTCACAATACATTATACAAGTAACTTGCTATAATATACTTATAGATAAATTGTACCATAACATAAAATATATTGCAACATCAAATTTAATTGTGTTATTATTATAACAAGTTTTAATACAATGTCAAGAAAAAAATGTTAGTGTACTATGGCGGTATATGATTAATAAAAAAGAAGAATTTGATTTAATTGTCAGTTTCCTCTTTTTTTTATGCTAATTTTCTTGGTAAATTTATCATTTATATATATTAATATCTCATTTTTGTATCTAACAAAAACTGTTTCGGATGGATAATTGTTAGCCATAACTATAGAATAGTTAATCCAGTTTAATTTACAGCCTTTTTCTAGATAATTATTAACATATTTTTCTAATTCTTTATCAACCATATTAAAACCTCCTTTAGCCACCTTATTATAGGTAGTTCCTTCTAAATACCTTTATAAATTCCTCTCTAGAGCCAATTTCACTTTCCCAAAGTGATTGTCCCTTTTTGTGCCAAAATTCATTAAAATTAATATCTTCTTGCCTTTCTTCGTGGCAATTTAAACATAGTCTTAAGCAAAGACCATATTTCATGGAATTTTGTCTATTCCTTCCAGCATAGATTTCATGCCAAGTGAGATTATAACTAGATCCACATAAATAACATTTTTTGGTATTATTACTAAATACACTAAATCTACTTTTTTCTAATTTGGAAAGTTTGTTTGATTTATTTTTAATTTTATTAGTCTTATTAATTGATTTCTTAATAGAGTTTATTTCTTTTTCTATTTTATTATTGTTTATTGTATGAAAAGAATTTTTTTGTTTTTTTGCTCTGTATTCTTTTTTGTCGCATCCTTGACAACAAGAAAAAGTTATTTCTTCTTTTCTTAATTTGCAGAATGGTTTTCCTTTTTTATTTCTTAAATTTATGCAACAATTATAGTAGTTCATAGTTCGCTCCGTTCTTGTAAGAATTGGAGTGTAACTACCTAGTAGCACCCATTTTCGAATGGACCCCTTATATTATATAGGAAAGAAAATAGGAAATCGCCAATATTTTTTTATGTTTTTTATTAGAAAAATATTGATTTTTGTAGTATTTGTGTTATAATAAATTTATATTTTTTATATGACTCCTTAGCTCAGTTGGTAGAGCAACTGACTCTTAATCAGTGGGTCTAGGGTTCGAATCCCTAAGGGGTCAC
>CAKPBH010000009.1 GCA_934140355.1 uncultured Bacilli bacterium
TTAAAATGGAGAGGACTAATTAAAGATATCAGTAGTCCAGAATTAGAAAAAAAATTAAATGAGGATAAAATAACCTTTTACTGGGGAACAGACCCAACGGCCGATAGTCTTCATTTAGGACACTATTCCTCATTAGTTACCGCTAAAAGATTAGCAGAGTATGGACATAAACCAATTCTTTTAGTAGGAGGAGCAACAGGATTAATTGGTGACCCAAGACCAACAGCCGAAAGAGAAATCATCGATAAAAAAGTATTAGAAAAAAACTTAGAAGGAATCGCTAAACAAGTTGAGAAAATCTTTGACGGAAAAGCAACCATTGTAAATAATTATGAGTGGTTTCAAGGCTATGAATTTCTAGACTTCTTAAGAGATGTTGGAAAATATATCAATGTAAATTATATGCTAGATAAAGACATCATCAGAAGAAGGCTAGAAACCGGAATAACTTATGCCGAATTTTCTTACACACTAATCCAAGGTTATGACTTTTTAAGATTATTCCAAGATTATGATTGCATTCTTCAAGCATCCGGATCTGATCAATGGGGAAATATCACTACCGGAATTGATTTAATTAGAAAAATAACAGGAAAAACAGCTTATGGCTTCACTATGCCTCTCGTTTTAGATAAAACAGGTAAAAAATTTGGAAAAAGTGAAGGCAATGCTTTATGGTTGGACAAAAATAAAACATCTAGCTATGCCCTATATCAGTATTTAATTAACACCGATGATTCCATCGTAATTGATTATTTAAAAATATTTACCTTTTTAACCAAAGAGGAAATTGAAGCATTAGCTAAATCAAACCAAGAAGAACCAGAAAAACGTCTAGCTCACGAAGCCTTAGCTAGAGAAATCATTACGGACTTACACGGAGTAGAAGAATACAACCATGCCGTAGAACTCTCTCATCTTCTTTTCCAAGAAAAATTTAAGAATCTAACCAAAGAAGATATTAAAGAAATTTTTAATGAACAAGAGATAAAAGAAGTTACTGCTAATACCTTAGTAGACCTATTAATCGAAGTTGGAGCTGCCAAAAGTAAAAGGGAAGCCCGCGAATTCATCACAAGTGGAGCCATTAAAGTAAATGGTGAAAAAAATACTTCTATAGATAGTATCCTAAAAGAGGAAGATTATATTGAAAAAGAATATATCATCATTAAAAGAGGAAAGAAAAACTATTATCTTGGAAAAATAAAAAAATAACAAAAAGAGAAAAAAGAACATTTGCTTCTTCCTCTTTTTTTCATGAAAAAAAGTAGAGTAAAAAATTATACTCTACTATAGAATTCAACAATCAATGCTTCATTAATATCAGCGTTCAATTCGCTTCTCTCTGGACGTCTAACAAAAGTAAGTTCTTTTTTCCCCTCATCATAAGAGACAAAATCAACACGCTTAGTTGTTTTTTCAAGAGATTCCAAAACAATCTTTAGATTTTTGTCATCTTCTTTCAAACTAACAACATCACCAATCTTAACTCTGTATGATGGAATATCTACCTTTTTACCATTTACAGTAACGTGACCATGATTAACAAGTTGTCTAGCACCACGTCTCGTAGTAGCAAATCCAGCACGGTATACCATGTTATCTAATCTACTTTCTAATAAGAATAATAGATTTTCACCATGAACACCTTTCATTTTACCAGATTCTTCAACTAATTTTTTAAATTGTTTCTCGCTAATTTGATACATGAATCTTACTTTTTGTTTTTCCGTTAATTGAACAGAGTAGTTAGAAGGTTTTCTTTTACGGTCAGCACCATGTTGTCCTGGACCATAACTTCTCTTCTTACCTTTAGCAAACTCTACACCGCTTTCTAATACAGAAAAACCAACTCTTCTTGATTGCTTGTTATTAGGGCCTGTATATCTAGCCATTTTAAACTTCCTCCTTCTGCAAAAGGGGTATCTTTTTATTATAGGGTGTTTTTCAAGATACTTTCATTTACGCAGCAACCTAAATTACTTATATAGAACACAATTACAATAAAAAGATACTGCTGCCAAATGCATAAGTATTATATAATTTTTAAGCCCCTTTGTCAATTCCTTTTCCAGATTTTTTTATCTTCAAAAAAAGGTAGAAAAATAACTTTTCCACAGAAAAATTAATTATAAGTTTATAAACTACAATTTTTAGTTAAATGTTTGTAAACTTTATAGAAAAATAAAAATGAAGTTGCTATACTGTAAATGAGAATAGAAAAGGGAAAGAGAAAGAAAGGAACAAAATATGAAAAAAGGAATTAAAACAATCGAAAAAATCGGAAAAATTTTCTTCGTTTTTATGTTTTCATTTTCACAACTTTCTTTTCCAATAGAAGTACTTGCCGATGAATTATCAAAGGATTATCAAGCACCAGTGGAAACGGAAGAAGAAATAAATGAAGAGTCAAACGAAGAATCAGCTTCAATTGAAGAAAATAATATTACACCACAAGAGAGCGTTAAAAATGAAGAACCTGTAGAAGAACCTATCATAGCAGATACTAAAACAATCGTAAAAATAAACGATGAAGAAACAAATGAATATACACTATCTTCTACTAGTGAAAATAAAAAATTAAAAATCTCTTATGGCGATGAATTCGGTCTAAAAGAGGAGATTTTAGATTTTTCTAAAAAATTATATGGCGATTACACTTATACCTATAATATTGACGAAGATAAATCAGTTGATATTAAAATTCACTATGAAGGAAATAACAATGAAATTTTAAAAAAGTATTTAAATAGCAATTTAGTTTTAGATAACAATAGTATCCAAATTAACGGAACAAAAGAAGGAATTACTCGTGCAGAATTTTTACAAAACATTGATTTTGAATCTTTAAAAAACGATTATGAAGTAGAGCTAAATATAGATTTAATCAATGATACAGATTTAATTAAAAATAACACTGTATTAACATTATCATCTACTGATACCACCAATCCAATTGAAATTCAATACTTAATCAAAATCAATAGGGATTATAATGATGATGGATTTGTTTCAGAAAAAGATGCTTTTTACATCATGGATAAAATTTTAGAAAATAATAATGATGGAGAAAATACATTTAACATTCTTGATGCAACCAATCCAGTTTTTAAAACAAATTCTTGGAATAACGAAGTAGAAGCAAAAGATCAATTACAAAATTCATTTGTAAATAAAACAGAAGTTCCAGTTGACGGGGAATTAGTTGTTAAATATTATATTACAGGCTTCCAAGAAGATAAATTAACAGGAATAGAGGGAAAAATAAATTACAATAAAGAAATTTTATCATTAATGAATGTTAATGTTTCAACTGCCACTTATGGTGCAGTTCAAGAAAATGGCCACTTCGCATATTTATTAGACAATTATTCTAGCGAAGGAATCTTTATGACCCTAACATTTAAAGCCTTAAAATCTGGAGAAGCAAATATTTCTATTGACAATATTTTAGCTTCACTTGGCATAAAAGCAAATTTAGATGACTCTGTATCAACGACAATAACTGTATTTGAGAATGGAAAAGGTGGAGACGTTGATTTAGAAAACACAGTTAAAACAGTGGAACAACCTAAAACAGAGCAACCAACAATAGTACCTACGCCAGTTGCTTTAACAAATACAGAAAATATTATTGCAAGAACAATTAGTTTGTCTAGTGATAATTTAATCAAAAGCTTAACCATAAAAGGATACAATATTAAGTTTGATCCAAATACCCTAGAATATAGTCTAAAAGTAAAAAATAGTGTAAAATCATTAAATTTAGAAGTTGTATTAAATGATGAATCTGCTAGCTATGAGATTAGTGGTAACCAAAATTTTAAAGTAGGAGAAAATACAGTAACGATTAAAGTAACTGCTGAAGATGGAACGGAAAGAACTTATACACTAAAAGTAACAAGAGAAAAAGCTAAATCAGAAGAAGAACAAGAAGAAAAAAAATCTTCAAAAACAATTATAATTATTTTGATTATTTTAGTAATTATCGGATTAATTTATGTGATTTTTAAAGATGATGAAGAAGATAGTAAAGAAAGTAAAAAATAATACTTTCTTTCTTTGTTAAAAAAATAGTCTTAAATAATTGACAAAAGGACTATTTTAATGTATGATTTACTTATATGAAAGAGGTGTATTGATGAACTTTTTAATTGATTTATGTAATGATACTGAAGGATTAGGACAAGTAGTAACTTTATTAAAAAATGTTGTTAAAATAATTCAATGGGGAATTCCATTACTTTTGATAGTATTTGGGTTATTAGATTTAGGGAAAGCAGTAATTGCAGGAAAAGAAGATGAGATGAAAAAAGCACAAGGAACTTTAATTAAAAGATTTATTTATGCTGTAGCTGCATTCTTAATTGTAACTTTAGTAACTTTTGCAATGGGATTAGTTGGTTCAACAGAATGGAAAAATTGTTGGAGTGGTACTGGTCGTGCTGATATAAGTACTGTTGAGTAAAAGTGCCGAACGTCTAAAATACTTATTTAGAATAAAACTTGAAAAAAGTAAAGTTCTAGATAAGTATTTTTTTTGTTTATAAACTAATATGATACTTATTTTCTTTTTTTCTATTTCTGTGATATGATAAATATGGAATTAAGGTGAAGTGATGAAAAAAGTAATATTAGTAGATGGAAACAATTTGTTATTTAGAAGTTATTATGCCACAGCATATTCAGGAAATTTAATGAAAAACAGTAAAGGATTTCCTACCAATGGACTATTTGGTTTTGTCAATATGATGAATAAAATCATAGCAGAAGATAAACCAGAATATATTTTAGTTGCTTTTGATATTGGAAAGACTTTCAGACATGAAAAATATAAAGATTACAAAGGCGGAAGAGATGAAACTCCCCTAGATTTAAAGCGACAATTTCCGGTTGCTAAAGAAATACTAAAGGCCATGAACATCAAGTACTTAGAAGTACCAAACTATGAGGCGGATGACATTATAGGCACCTATGCCAAAATGATAGATGAAAGTAATGATTATGAAGGATTAATTGTAAGTAGTGACAAAGACTTGCTCCAATTAATTACCAATAAAGTAAATGTAAAACTATTAAAAACCAAAGATTATATCATGATGAATCCTAAAACATTTAAAGATATCTACTGTGTAGAACCAGCCAGAATGACAGACTTAAAAGGACTAATGGGTGATGCTTCAGATAACATTCCAGGTGTAAAAGGAATCGGAGAAAAAACAGCAATTAAATTATTAAGTCAATATCAAGATTTAGATAATTTATATAACCACATTGAAGAACTTAAAGGTGCTACCAAAAACAAATTAATTACAGGACAAACTAGTGCTTTTGAAAGTAGGGAGATTGCAACAATTGATAAAGAAGTACCCGTTAGTTATACCATCGATGATTTAAAGTTTAATAATACAAAATCGAAAGAACTAATTGATTTATATAATGAATTAGAATTCTATTCTTTCCTAAAAAAAATAGACACCCCATTAACCCCGGAAAAAATAGATTACAAAGTAGTGGGCAGTGATGAAATAGAAGAAATTAAAGAACCAGTTGCTATTTACATAGATATGGATGGTGAAAACTATCATAAATCTAATATTGTAGGAATCTCTATTTACAATGAAAAAAATCACTACTATATCCCAAAAGAGAAACTAAATAGCCTATCTTTTATAAAAAGTGAAGTTTATACATATGACGCAAAAAAGAATTATTGCTTGAGCAAAAGAAACAACTTAACTCCTCCTAATACTACTATGGATGTAATGATTGCTAGTTATCTATTGGGCTATAACGTCAAAGAAGATATTGCTAATGTCGCTGCAACCTTAGGCTATGAACTAGAATTCTATCAAAAAAGAGAAAAATTAACCCTTACCGAAATTGCCAATCGTAGTCTTAAAAAAGCCAAATTCATCTATGAAGTAACCTCTAGACTTTACAAAGAGTTAGAAGAAAATGAAGTACTTTCCCTTTACCAGGATATCGAACTTCCCCTAAGTACTGTTTTAGCCAAAATGGAATTAGAAGGCATTCGGTGCGATACACATGTTTTAGAAGAAATGGGAAATGAAATTCAATCTAGAATTCATATACTAGAAAAACAAATTTACGACGAGAGTGGTACAGAATTTAACATTAGTAGTCCCAAACAATTAGGCGAAGTTCTTTTTGAACGCCTATCCCTTCCGCATGGCAAAAAGAAAAAAACAGGATATTCTACTGACGAAGCAACTTTATCCAAATTAAAAGAATATCCCATTATTAATGATATTCTAGAATATAGAATGTTAACAAAACTTTACAGTACTTATATTGAAGGACTTAAAAATAATATTTTAGAAGACGGAAAGATTCATACCATTTACACCCAAACATTAACTAGAACCGGTCGTTTATCTTCAATTGAGCCAAACCTTCAAAACATCCCTGTTCGAAATGAATATGGAAGACAAATTAGAAAATCATTCGTTCCTGAGGATAAAAGTTACATCTTAAGTAGCGATTACTCACAAATTGAACTTCGCATTTTTGCCCATTTAGCTAGTATTGACGCCCTAAAGCAGGCTTTCAAGGAAGAGTTAGATATCCATACGAAAACAGCAAGTGATGTTTATGGCGTTCCATTAGAAGAAGTTACAAGCAATATGCGAAGAAGCGCCAAAGCAGTTAATTTTGGAATTATTTATGGAATTAGCAGTTATGGCTTAGCAGGCGACTTAAACATTTCTCCTAAAGAAGCCAAAGCCTTCATTGACAAATATTTTATGACTTTTCCTGGAATTAAAACTTATATGGATGAAGTCATAAAAAATGCCCATGAAATCGGCTATGTCAAAACCATTATGAATCGAAAAAGAGTAATTGATGAGTTAAAAAATAGCAATTATATGATAAGAAGCATGGGAGAGAGAATGGCTTTAAATACACCAATTCAAGGAAGTAGTGCGGATATATTAAAAAAAGCGATGATTGAAATTGATAAAAGATTTGAAGAACTAGGCCTAAAAAGTAAAATGTTATTACAAATTCATGACGAATTAGATTTTAATGTTTACTATGACGAATTAGATATTGTAAAACGTGAAGTAAAAAATATCATGGAAAATACCATTCAACTAACTGTCCCCCTAAAAGTAGAAATCAATATTGGTAAAAATCTATATGAAGCCAAATAAAAGAGAATACCTTAAATTCTCTTTATTCTTCTCTTGCACATTTTCTTATTAATAAATAGGCATAATCAATAATAAATAATAGAAAATAGGAAAATAAAATAACCAATTAGCGATAAGTAATATATCACAAGAAAAATAAACACCATCGATAAGTACTATTGAAGTGCAATAATAAAAGGAGGAAAAACAAGTGCCAGAATTACCAGAAGTAGAAACCGTCGTTCAAGGTTTAAAAAGAAAAATATTAAATAAAACCATCCAAAAAGTGAGCGTCTATTATGATAAAATTATCGAATATCCAAGCATAGAAGAATTTATGGAAAAGATACAAAATCAAACCATTCATGATATCAAAAGATATGGAAAATGGATAATCTTCATTCTTGATACCGATTACTTGCTATCTCACTTAAGAATGGAAGGAAAATACTTTATTAAAGAAAAAAACACTATCCATAACAAGCATGAGCATGTAACTTTTCTGTTTGCAAACAACGAAGAATTAAGGTACCATGACGTCAGAAAATTTGGAAAAATGTTACTCATCCCAAAAGATAAAATTGCTAAAATTGGTCCTCTTAAAGAAATGGGAAAAGAACCATGGGATAAAACCTTAACAAACACTTATTTAGAAGAAAAATTAAAAAAGAAAACCATTCCCATTAAAAGTAGCCTATTAGACCAAAGTATTATTGTTGGAATAGGGAACATCTACGCTGATGAAATTCTTTTTTCTTCCCATATCAACCCCTTAAAAAAATCAAATACCCTAACTTCAAAAGAAAGACAAGCAATTATAACCAATACAAGAAAAATTTTAGAAAAAGCCATTGAAAAAGGGGGAACCACCATCAGAAGTTATACCTCCGTAAATGGGGTTCATGGTCTCTTTCAACAAGAACTATCTGTTCATGGCAAAGAAAATCAACCATGCCCAGTTTGCAAGAGTAAAATTCTAAAAATAAAAGTAGCAGGTAGAGGCACTTATTATTGTCCGCACTGTCAAAAATAAAAAAAGAAACCTTGGTGATAGAATGTTTTATCAAATAAAAAATGGAAGCATAGAAATTGATGGGAATCTCATTTTGGAAAATATTGATTTTAGTATCAAAGAGAAAGAAAAAGTGGGATTAATAGGCCAAAATGGCAGTGGAAAAACAACTCTTTTAAAAGCAATTATAGGAAAAATTCCTATTGAAGATGGATATGAACAAGTAAAGATAGAGTCCTCTAAAGATTTTAAGATTGGTTATGTTGAACAAAGTATTAAAAATCAAGATTCGATTTTAATGATTGACTATATAAAAAAAGCGTACCAAGAAATTATTGATCTCTCTTCCAAAATTGAACAATTAGAACAAGACCTTGCTAAGTATTATAATGAGAAAAAATTAGAAAAATATCAAAATCTTTTAGATAAATTTCAAAATTTAGGGGGATATCGATATCAAAAAGAATATGAAAATGCTCTTTTAAAATTTGGCTTTTCTGAAGAAGATAAAAATAAGTATTTAAGTGAATTTTCTGGAGGACAATTAACCAAATTATCTCTCCTTCGCCTCTTACTATCAAAACCAGAATTACTAATTTTAGATGAACCAACCAATCATTTAGATATAGAAAGTATTACTTGGTTAGAAGAATACTTAAAAGATTATCCTAAAACACTAATTGTGGTAAGTCATGATCGAATGTTTTTAGATAATATTTGTAATGTTATCTATGAAATAGAATTTGGCAGTCTAAAACGCTATTCTGGTAATTATACCTCTTTTGTTAAACAAAAAGAAATGAACGAAGCCAAAGCTTGGAAAGATTTTGAAAAACAGGAAAAAGAGATCAAAAGATTAACAGAAATAGTCAATCGATTTCGCTATAAACCAACAAAAGCAAAAATGGCAATGTCGAAATTAAAACAGATTGAAAGAATAAAAAAATTAGAAAAACCTCCCGTTTCTTCTACGAAAACCTTTCCTCCTCAACTAAAAATAGAAGAAAAAAGCTATCAAGATGTTTTAAAAGTTAAAAATTTAACCGTAGGATATACCAAAGCCCTATGTACATTTAATTTTCAGTTATTTAGAGGTGATAAACTTGGAATTATTGGTGAAAATGGTACCGGGAAATCAACTTTAATAAAAACTTTATTAGGAAAAATTCCTCCATTATCTGGAAAATTTCGTTTTGGAGAGCGAACCAACATTGGTTATTTTTCTCAAAACTTTGATAATTTAGATGAAAATTGCACACTATATGAAGAAATGAATAGGACTTTCCCCGATATGCCTGTTGATAAAATTAGAAAAGAACTAGGTTCCTTTGGCTTTCATGGAGAAAGCATTAAGAAAAAAATAATGGACTTATCAGGAGGAGAAAAAGTTAGAATTAGCCTTTGCAAAATAATTAATCAACATCCAAATGTCTTATTATTAGACGAGCCAACTAACCACTTAGATATCCAAAGTAAAAATACAATTGAAAAAATATTGCAAAATTACTCAGGCACAATTTTATTAATCAGCCATGATCGATATCTCATTCAAAAAATAGCAGATAAATTGCTCGTCCTAAAAAAGAATAATGCCCAATTTTACCAATTTGATTATAATACTTATTTAGAACATCAAAAATTAAATGAGCAAAAGACTAAATTAGTATTTTCTTCCAAAAAAGAAAAAACAAAAAAGACAAAAACTACTAATACTACAATGAATAATAACCAATTGGAAAATAAAATAAAGAAATTAGAAAAAGAAATTAGCCAATTAGAACAACAAAAAAAAGAACAAAATCAACAATTATTTTTAGAACAAAACTATTTAGATGGCAAAAAAATGAAAATAATTGAAGAAAAAATGGATAACTTAACCAAAGAAATTGAAGAAAAGAATAAAGAATGGGAAGAAATTGTCCAAATTTTACTTCAAGAATAAAAATAAAAATAAGATATAAAAAAAAACGCATGAAGTAGAAGAAAATACAATCATAAAAATTAAATTTTTATAATAATAAAGAATTGAGGAGTGATAAGAATGAAAATAGGAAATATTTTATGGGGAATTGTTTTGATTGGATTAGGAATTATTCTTGGAATTAATGCTTTAGAAATTGCTTATATTGATATATTTTTCGATGGCTGGTGGACCTTATTTATTATCATCCCTTGTTTTATTGGATTATTTAATGATAAAGATAAGACAGGAAGTTTAATCGGACTTGTTGTTGGCATTTTACTGCTTTTGAGTTGTAACCATATTTTTGATATTGAAGTAGTATGGAAACTTCTTCTTCCTATTATTTTGGTTATGTTAGGCATTTCTTGTATTTTTAAGAATGGCCTTTATGCAAAAACATTAAAGGAAATGGGACCTGTTAGAGGTCAAGAATTTAATGCGGTATTTGCTGGACAAAATCTTGATTTTTCTCATGAATCTTTCGAAGGAGGAAAATTAAATTCCATTTTTGGCGGAATCCAATGTGATTTAAGGAAAGCTAATATTTCAGATAAGAGTATAATAGAAGCAAATTCTATTTTTGGAGGAATAACGATTTTTGTTCCTGAGGATATAGAGGTTAAAGTAGTAGCGACGCCTATTTTTGGGGGAGTATCTAATAAAAAAAGAAAATTAGATTCAGAAAATAAGACAATTTATATTAAAGCATTATGTATATTTGGAGGAGTAGAAATTCGTTCATAGAAGGAGAGAGGAAAGTATGAATTTTGAAGATGTTATCCGTCTTAGGACAGCTACAAGAAAGTTTGATCATATTTCAGTGGAGAGGAGTAAAATTGAAAAAATCTTAGAAGCGGGAAGATTAGCCCCAACTGCTAAAAATTTACAGCCCCAAAAGATATTTGTAGTCACCAGCAAAAAGGGACTTATTCAGATAGATAAAGCTAGTCCTTGTCGCTACAATGCACCTTTGGTGTTAATGGTTTGCAGTGATAAGAGTGTAGCTTTTCAAAAAAATAACTATTCAACGTATGAGATGGATGCCGTAATTGTTGCTACCCATATGATGTTAGAGGCTACAAATTTGGGAGTAGATAATATCTGGATAGAGATGTTTGATAAAAATATTTTAAAAAAAGAATTCAAATTAAAAGAAGATTTAGAACCAATATGCTTACTGATGTTAGGCTATCGCTCCAGTGATTGCCCGGTTAATCCAATGCACAAGGTAAGGAAAGAACTTTCTGAGATAGTAGAGTATGTTTAATGAAAAATCTGATATTCTTTGGATTAGAGTATCAGATTTTATCTATTTACAAATGAATTTTTAGCATAGCAAAGTCCTAATTGATGGGTGTATTGATTTCTTTTGATTTGACTATCAATTTCTTGTTCTACCTTTTGTGACTCTTTTTTAATATTTATTTTAATGATGTAGTGTAAAATGAAAGCATCTACCATAGATAGAACTTGATAATTTTCAATGTCAGTTTTTATCTTGTTCCTTAAATCCTTTAGTGAAACTTCATTATAATATTTTATTTTTTCTCTTCCTACTTCTAATTCTTCCTTAGTTAGCTTGGATAACAAATATTCTTCAATATCATTTTCTCTCATAAAATCATAGCACTCAAGATATTCAGATATGGTTATTTTATCACTACCATAAAGTTTTAACAAACTAGCTATTCGATCTTCTTCTAAATATCTATCTAATTCTTTTCTATCTTCATCAGTAAGAAAATTTTTTTCTTTCTTTTTTAATATTTTTTGTTTTTCTGTTTGAAAAGATAACCATTTTATCCATTCCATATCAGAAGTAAGAGAGCCTAAAAGAGAATTAGGTAGCATTTTGTTATTTCCTTTAGCCATTTCTTTTGCTAAAATTTTTCTTAAATCCATAAAATCACCAAAGTTATTGTATCATATTTTTTATTTTGTTAAAATACTTCATTAGATTTTGTTCTATTTTAAATAGATTTCTAAGTAAGTAATATCTGCAATCAAAAAATCTTTAATGAAAACAATTATTTCATAACATTAGTATTAATAATCTAGAAATAAAAAATAGTCATCCCCTAAACGATAGAAAATAAATTTCAAAAAACACCTAGAAAGGAGATAAATATTTTGTTATAATAAAATTAAATAAGAAGGAGTCATGAATCATGAAAAAAAAGAAGAATGGTTTATTTATTTTACTTTTATGTTTAATTATTTTATTGGGAAGTACAATTCTCTTATTAGAAATTGCAAAATATCCAAAAACCAAAAACAATGCTACAAATAAAGATGTTATATCTAGAAAATTAAAAGAAAATGATATTAAGAAGTATAAAAAAGATATTAGTTTCTTCCTTTTCTAATAAAGAAAACAACCTTTATTAAAAAAGTTTAAATTAATATCGAAAAATATTTTTAAGTATTTTATTCAAAGAAACTGAAAAAAGTCTTCTTTTTTGTTATAATTTTGATAGTTAAGTTTTTCAGATTGATTTAAGAATAATTCTCTATATTAAAAAGTGGTGATTTAAATGAAAATATTAATTATTGAAGACGAATATAACTTAGCGGATGCAATTAAAAGTGTTTTAGTAGAAGAACGGTATGATGTAGCGATTAATACAGATGGAGAAGTTGGTCTCGATAATGCTTTATCGGGGATTTATGATTTAATTATTTTAGATGTGATGTTACCTCATATAAATGGTTTTGAAATTTTAAGAAAAATTAGAGAAGAAAAGTTAGAAGTAAAAGTAATCATGCTAACAGCAAAGAATAGTATTGATGATAAAATGCAAGGTTTTCAAGGTGGTGCGGATGATTACTTAACAAAACCTTTTTATATGGAAGAATTACTCGCTAGGGTAAATTTGCAGTTAAGAAAAAGAAGTAGAGATATGAATAACAAAAGATTAGAAGTAGGCGATATTGCTTTAGATATTTCCAAATTAGAGCTAATCAGTTTAAAAACAACCGAAAGTATTAATGTCATTGGAAAAGAATTTCAATTACTAGAACTTTTTATGCAGCACCCTAATCAAGTATTAGAAAAAGAACAAATATTTACAAAAATTTGGGGCTACGACTCAGAAAGTGATATGAATACCCTGGAAGCTTATATTTCTTTCTTACGAAAAAAGTTAAAATTGTTATCTTCTTATATTACAATAAAAAGCATTCGAAATATTGGCTATAAGTTTGAGGTGAAGGAAGTTTGAAAAAGTTAAAAGTGAAAGTATTTTCTACTCTCTTTATTATTTTTACTTTATTTGTTTTGTTTATTTTAGGAATTAATCAGTATCGAGGCTATGAAATGCAAGCAAATTCCATCGAAAATGTTTTGAATAAATTTCCAAATAAAGTAAGTGATAATAATCCCCCTCCTAAAAAGAATAGGGAAGATGATGAAAAAGAAAAGGATAATCATCAATTCTTTTTAGATTTTACCGTCTATACAGTAATTTTAGATGAGAATGGAAATTATCAAGATTTAATCAATCATAGTGAAAATAATGTTGATACAAAAAAAATAAAAAAAATTGTTTCTAATATTATGAAAAATCATAAGGAGGATACGCATATTGGAAATCTTTATTTAGAAAAATATGCTTATGCCTTCTCTTCCGATAATACTCTAACAATTATTGATAATACTGCCCTTCAGAATAGACTAATGAAAAGTTTAATCACAACAATACTTCTATTTTTAGGACTAGAGGGAATCATTATTTTTCTTTCTTATTTTTTGATGAAATGGTTAACAGAACCCGTAATTACTAGTTTTTATAAACAAAAAGAATTTATCGAAGATGCCTCTCATGAACTAAAAACGCCTCTTTCGGTTATCTTAGCTAGTACAGATGCTTATTTTATCAAAAAAGAAGATCGGTGGGTAAAAAATATTAAAGAAGAAGCGGGAAGAATGACCCAACTAGTGGTAGAAATGCTTGAACTTGCTAAAACTGAAAAAGTGACAAAAGAACTTTTTATAAAAGAAAATTTATCCAATCTTCTCGAGAAAAATGTTTTAACTTTTGAAAGTGTATGTTTTGAAAAAAAAATAAAATTAACCGTGCAAATTGATGAGGATATTTATCTTTCTTGTAATAGAGAACAAATGAATAAATTAATTCACATTCTTCTAGATAATGCCACAAATCATACTAAAAAAAATGGAAAAATTATGGTTTCATTAGAAAAAAATAATAAAGAAATTACTTTAGAAGTAAAAAATACAGGAGATCCAATAAAAAAAGGAGAAGAAAAAAATATTTTTGAACGTTTCTATCGTGGTGATGAGGCCCGAAATAGAAATCATAATCATTATGGTCTAGGACTGGCCATTGCTAAAAATATTGTCATCAATCATAAAGGAGAAATTATTGCTTTTTCGAAAGAGGGTTACACCACTTTTAAAGTGACTTGGAAAGTTTAGAAAAAAAGAAGGTAGAAGTAGAGTTAACAAAAATTCTTCTATCTTCTTTATTTTTTCAAGAGAAGATTGAATCTGTAAATAAATCTATATAAGTATAGACTTTTCATGGTACAATAATAGAAATGAAGAGATCTTTTATGAAAAATAATAAATTTAGTAATAAATATTTTATCAATAAAAAAAGATGTTTCTGTGAGATTCAATTTCTAGGCTAAAATATGTATATGAAGCGTTTAAAGGAGGATGATTATGATAGATAATGGTTATTTATTTACTAAAGATAATAAAAGGTTATTTATTAATACAAGCTTAGGTTGTTCAGGAAAATGTTTATACTGCTATTTACCAAAATTAGGTTATGGAAATAAGGATAATAATTATAAAACGATTTCTGCAAATAAAATATTAGAAATGATAGAAAAAAAGATTTTGAATTTAAGTAAAGATACATTAATTACATTAGGATGTTTTTCTGAATGCTGGGATGATCATAATAAAAATGAAACATTAAAAATAATCGAGTATTTTCTTAAAAAAGGTAATCAAGTTCAATTATCTACCAAAAAGAAAATTGATAAAGAAGATCTTTTTGTATTGATTCCGTATATAAAATATTATGGACAATTAATTATTTTTGTTAGTTCTACAACAATTTCTAAACATAGTATTATAGAAAAAAACACAGAAATAATAGAAAAAAGATTTGAAAGCTTTAAAATATCAAAAAATTTAAATATTCCTATTGTATTATATATAAAACCAATTCTTAAAAACATCACAATTAAGGATTTGGATTTATATAAAAGTTATATAGAACATTATAATATTAAAGATGTTGTCGTAGGAAGTATTTTTACAAATAATATCAATAATGAAACCGTCCATTTTTCAAATAAAAACGAATTGTTTTACAATCCAATTAAGGATGAAGATATTATAATATCAGTTTTATCAAACATATGTAATGTTTATAGAAGAAGTACAGATGTTACGAAATATTATAGAATCAATCAAATTAAATTCGAAGAAAAAATGCTAGAAAAATGAAACAAACATATAATTTTCTGAAATCTAGATAATTCTAAGCATGGAAATAATCATATAGATAGATGGGGAAATCTTTAAAATTATCTACTTTTTTGAATGATTAAATTTAATTAGTAAAAATAGACTAGAGATATTTGAGATTTTTCAGATTAAACTATAACCAAAACTTAGATAAAAAATTTTCATATAGTACACTTTTTCTTAAATTTATGGTATTCTTATTAAGAAAGGAGTGAAGGAAAGGGAACAAAAAAAGAAAATAACATTACCAATTAAAGTGATTATAATAGGAAGCGTAATTGGATTAATAGTTGCAGGTATTGGATTATTTAAGCAAATTGATTCTCAAAAAATTAATAAAGAAAGAAAAGAAGCAGCCCAAAAACAATCTCAAATAGCTATAGACGCTGCTAATACAAGATTAAAGCAAATTGAAGAAGAATATTATCCTTTAAAAGAGCAATATGAGAAAGAACAACAAGAGTGTGATACAATAAATATAAATGATTCTGATTGGTTTGATCAAAAAGTTAAATGCCAAAGAGAATCAAGTGAATTACAATCAAAAATTAGTTCTTTAGAGATGGAAGATACAACAATAAGAAATAAAGATTACACTGTATACTATGATTTAGTTAAACCTATGTCTTATCAAATCTTTTATATAATTGGTACTTCTATCGCAGCATTAGCAGCTTTAGGTGCATTTATTATATATTTAGTTAAGGGTAAAAAAAGCTATTAGTAAATAAAAATGATTTTTATGAATGGGGAGGATTACTTTATGATATTATCAACTACATCAACATTAGAAGGTAAAACAATTAAAGAATATAGGGGAATTGTTTTTGGTGAAACAATAAGTGGAATTGATTTTGTGAAAGATTTTACTGCTAGTATAACTAATTTTATTGGTGGTAGAGCAAGTGAATATGAAGAAGAATTAGTTTTAGCAAGAGCAGATGCAATTAATGAAATGATAGAACGTGCTAAAAAAGTTGGTGCCAATGCACTTGTGGGTGTAAAAGTAGATGTTGAATCTATAACTGTCGGTGAACGAAATCAAATGATGATAATGGTAGTAGCAACAGGAACTGCTGTAGTTACTGAATAGGAGGATTTAATGAAAAAGAATGGACAATATGTAGGTGTCGATGAAAAATATGTACCAGAAGATGAGAAATATGTCGATAACAATTTAAATAGTGAAATAAAAAATGATATGCACAATATATATCAAGGAATAAAAGGCTCTGTATCAGATAAAGATAACCAAGAAAAAATGAAAAATACCGGTAGAAAAATTGTAAAAATTGCAAAAGGAGTTGGAATTAGTTATTTAGCTATTTGGGGAATTATGATTGTTGGGTTCATTATTATTTTTGTATCAGCATTTGTTATGATTGCCAGAACTGGTAAATTCATAGATAAACAAGCAGATGATATCATTAATCAAGGGACTAACACTATAGATAATAGTGATAGTAAAATAAATGTTAATGAATTTAATTTTGAGTTAGAAACTTATAATGGAACACAATATGGTTTAAATGTTTCAAGACTTTTAGACAATGTCATAACAAAAATAAAAAAGAATACCAATCATTCAATTACAGTTACTTACGGTACAACTACAACTTCTAACACAAATGAAATTACAACATTAAAAAAACAAATTGATGAAACATCTCAATATGAAGTATCACTAGATTATGATTCCAATGGTTACATAAATAAAGTTACGATTACGAATGATTAATATTTGAAATTGCACATAAAGGGAAAAAAGCAAGAATAACGATGGCTTTTTTGAAAAACCTGTAAAAAAAATATTTGTTGTGAATTTATTGAATATAAATTCAAAAAATTTAAAAAATCACTTAGTTTTATTATTTTTTAAATGATTCTAAGAAATAAAATATGAGAAAAATCGCATCTAAAAATTTGATGTGATTTTTTTATATTCACTAATGTTAAAAAGTTTCTTTTTATCATAAAAATAAAAAATGATAAAGTTTGTTCTCATGAAGTATTTTTAAGATAAAATAAAAAAATATTCATTTCAGTTTGATTTCAGTTTCCTAAATTATGATTAATTTGTTTTTTAAAACAAGAAAAGAGGAATGAGAGATGTATATTTTAAAAAATGCCTTTCTTTCAATTAAGAGAAATAAAGGAAGAAACTTATTAATAGGAATAATTTTAGTGGTAATTGCTTGTGCTTGTACGATTACTTTGGCAATTAACCATACTGCTAGTGATTTAATTGCAACTTATAAAAATTCCTATAACCGTGAATTATCTATTACTTTTAATCGTGAAAATATGAAGAAAGATATGGATTTTTCCAATCAAGATAGTATTGATGAGGCAAAAAAGAATTTTGACGCCATTGCCAGTTATACGGTGAGTGATATTCAAAAATTTAGTGAAAATGAACATATTACAAGTTATTATTATACTGAAGAAATTTCTTTAAATGGTGAATCGATTACTAAAGTAGAAAGTACTACTAATGATAGTAATAGTGATAATCATGGTCCAAAAATGGATAAACAAAATAATCAACTAGATTTTACTTTAATTGGGTATAGTGATAGTCGGGCGATGAGTGAATTTATCAGTGGAAAATATCAAATGAGTAGTTTATCTGATGACGCTTTTGATAAGGTTTTTAATGGAAATTATGTTTTTCTAAATGAAGAACTTGCTTCTTATAATAACTTATCATTAGGAGATAAAATTACTTTAAAAGATAGTGATGAGAAAACTTATGAATTTGAAATTGTTGGAATATTTAAAGAAAATAGTGATGAAGAAGACGAGGTAAGTCTATTTTCAAATTCTGCTAATACAATCATTACTAGTACTACAGCAGTAGAATCGGTTACCTCGGCTAATGAAAATGTAAAAGCAAATCTTAAACCAACTTTTATTATTGACTCTTATGATAATCAAGAGAAAATCCAAGAGGATTTTTATCAAAAGGGATTAGATAAAAATTATAAAGTGGAAACGAATGAAGAAGAGGCTACGTCTGCTTTATCTGGTGTTTCTAATGTTCAGACATTTTCGACAATTTTCTTTATTATTACTTTAGTTTTGGGTGGTGTTGTCTTATTTATTTTAAATATGATTAATATTAGAGAAAGAAAGTATGAAATTGGGGTATTAAGAACAATTGGGATGAGTAAGTTTAAACTCACTATGCAGTTTGCCTCAGAACTTTTAATTGTTACTTTAATTTCTGTATTATTAGGTCTAGGAATTGGGGCAGTTAGTGCAAAAGGAATAAGTAATTCTCTGCTACAAAGTGAAATTACTAGAACCAATAATGAAGAGAAAAAATTGCAAACGAATTTTGGGGGACAGATGCCAGGAGAAGGACGAAAGAATAATCAATCTAATATTTTACGGAATGGTCCTAGTGTTTCTGCTTATCAGAAAATTGATGCTGTAGTGGATATTAAAGTTGTTTTAGAACTTTTAGGAATTAGTTTAGGACTCGTTTTCGTTAGTAGTCTTGCTTCCATGATTTCTATTCAGCGCTTTTCCCCATTAACGATATTAAAGGAGAGATCTTAAATGAAGAAAACAATGAAACAAAAAGAAAGTCAAAAAGTAAGTACTTTAAATAAAAAAGAGAAAAAGAATCATGTTCTACTAAAAATTTGTGCTGCTAGTTATCGATATGGTGATGCGAAAGATGATGAATATGCGATTAAAAATATTAACTATGAATTTGAACAAGGGAAAATTTACGCGATTAAAGGACGGAGCGGTTCGGGGAAAACGACATTGTTATCTTTAATTAGTGGCTTAGAGAAGTGTACGGAAGGTCAAATTCTTTTTGATGGGAAAGATTTAAAAGAGATGAATCTAGATACTTATCGAAATCATAAAATTGGGATTGTTTTTCAAAGTTATAATCTCTTGCCCCATATGAGCGCGATGGAAAATATTATTCTATCGATGGATATTAGTGGGATGAAATTAAAAGAGAAAGAGAAAAAGAAAAGAGCACTTGAACTAATGCAGGAAGTAGGACTTCAGGATAGTTATGCGACGAGGCGAATTTTAAAACTATCTGGTGGTGAGCAACAGAGAGTAGCGATTGCTAGAAGTCTATCTTACAATCCAAAAATGATTATTGCTGATGAACCAACGGGAAATTTAGATAAGGAAACCGAAAAAGAAATCTTGGATATTTTTAAAAGACTGGCACATGAAGAGAATAAATTAGTCATTATTGTTACACATTCTAAAGAAGTATGTGAAATGGTGGATGAAGTTTATGAATTAAAGAAGGGAAAGTAAACTTGGTGGTTTGCTTTTTCTTTTGGTAGTGAAAATACTTATTTGAAATAAATTTTATGTTTGAAAAAAGTACTAAATAAAATATTATTTGTTCAATTAACTGAAAAAAATTTACTAAATTGTTTGAATTGTATATAATGATAATGAGGTGAGGCAGATGATAGAAAGAAAAGAGTACATGAATTTTTTGCTAAAGTTAAAAGATAAACATATTATAAAAGTCGTAACAGGAGTAAGAAGATGCGGGAAATCAACATTATTTGAACTGTATAAAGATTATCTTTTAAAAAATGGTGTTAAAAAGGAACAAATTATCAGTCTGAATTTTGAAAATCCTAATGATATGAAATATGATGACCGGAAAGAATTGTTCGTATCAATTGAGAGTCGTTTACTTGAAAATAAGATGAATTACATCTTCTTAGATGAAGTCCAAATCTTAAATAATTTTGAGAAAGCGGTAGATGGGTTATATATTAAAGAAAATGTTGATATTTATATTACGGGTTCAAACTCTTATATGTTATCAGGTGAACCTGCTACCTATTTAACAGGCAGATATATGCAAATTCATATGCTACCTTTGTCATTTTTAGAGTATTTAGAATATTATGGGTTAGATAATGAAGAAAGAAAGTATCATACTTATATTAAAAATGGGGGATTTCCTTATTTACTCAATTTAGATAATGACGAAGAACTTATTAGAAATTATTTAGATGGTGTTTATCATACTGTATTGTTAAAAGATGTTGTTTCAAGAAATAATATTAAAGATACAATGATACTAGATAGTATTATTAAGTTTCTTTTTGATAATATTGGACAACTTGTTTCTACAAATAAAATTGCCAATACTCTTGCTTCTAATCATCGTAAATGTTCTGTAAATACAGTAGAAAATTATTTAAATGCTTTAATAGAAAGCTATATTATTTATAAAATATCAAGATATGATATCAAAGGAAAAAAATATTTAAAAACAGGAGATAAGTATTATGTTTGTGATTTAGGACTTAGAAATTATTTATTAGGCTCTGTTAAAGACTTAGGAAGTATTTTAGAAAATATGATATTTTTAGAGTTAAAAAGAAGAAATTATGATATTTATATTGGAAAATATGAAGATAGTGAAGTTGATTTTGTTGTAAAGAAGAATGATGGGTTAAAATATATTCAAGTATCTCTTTCCATTCGAGATAAAAAAACATTAGAAAGAGAATTAACTCCCCTAAAAGAAATTCATGATAATTATCCTAAATATATGATAACCTTAGATTATGATAGTGCTAACTATGAGGGGATAAGGCAAATTAATGCCATAGATTTGTTAATGGGGAGAGTTGATTTATAACTATGATTAAATTAAACAACAATATATATCATAACATTTCATATCAAGTATCTTTTGGAGAATATCAAGTAAAACAAAATGGTAAAAAAAGGACAGGGAAATCTCCTATAATTACTTTTATGTGGGATAATTTTAATTTAATGTTAGAACTAATTTATGACAAAGAATGGATTAGAGAGTTAAAAATAAATAATAAAAAGGATATATCTAAGTATGTAACAGATATCATATATGATGATGGTAAAGGATGGATATCTTTAAATTATGGAACATATAAATGTTTTTTAAAGCGTATAGACAACGAGAATTATCTTCTAGATTTTTATTGTAATATAATAGAATACGAAGAAGAATTTAATATTGTATTAAAGGAAAAAATAAACTTCAACATAGAAAAATAAGTATTTTTAGTAGAAGGAGACACTATCTTTTTCCTTTCATTTGAAAATACTGATAAAAAATAAACTAAAAAAAATCTCAATCCCAGTGAAAAACTTTTAAAATGGTAAAATAATTTGAAGTATTTTTTGAATAAAGAAAAAAACTTATACTAAATAGTTTAAGTCCAAAATAAACGAAAATAATTTAATTATATTCTACTAAAATATACCAATATTTAAAAATATATGATAAGATGAATATGAAAGTTGGTGAAGTAATGGATAAACTAAAAAATAAATTAGATAATGCAATTAATTCTTTGCAACCAAAACAACCATATATTAAATATGAAAATTTAAAACTTTATTTTAAAGTTTTTTCTCCAAGTATAGATGTTATTCAGAGTAATGAAAATTGTTTCCAATTTAAATATTTTTCTAAAAATATAAAAAAATTAGAGTCTAATAAATATAAAAAAATAAATGACGCTCATGATATGGTTAATTCTTTATGTAATGATATAGACAGTTATCTGAAAAAAGTAGAACAACAACAAATCATAAAAGAAATTACTTTCAGTTTTAATTGTGAACATAATAGAAATTTTTTAGATTTAGAATTATGCGATCGTTTATCTGATAAATATATTAATGATAAACTAATCTCCAAATATGAACATTTTAATATTATTAATAAAATCCAAGAAACAAATTCTGGATGTAAATTATACGAACAGTATATAGAAAAAGATAATAACCATTTTTACGAATATTTTTTAATGATTAATTCTTTATGTATAAATATGACTTTGAATACTTTTTGTAATTCTACAATGAGTAATCTTGTAAGAAAACTACTGTTGTCTTGTAGCTTTTCTAAAGAATTAGCAATGGAAAATATTTATTTAGGAATAACAAAAGAAGAATTGGATTTAGCGTTTGAGATTGAAGAAAAGAAGGAAGAAAGTTTAAAAAAGGAAAATACTTTTGAAAAAAATAATTTATTAAGTGATGAAAATAATAAAGAGTTTAAAAAATTAAATAATTTATTAGCCAATTTTGAATTATTAAAAAATGATTCTAATTTCAATGATGATATGGCTTTTAATATACTTCTCTTAGGAAATGATACTGCAGAAAAAAACTTTTTATTAAATTCAATAAAAGATACTTTTAGAAACCACATTGAAAATAAAGAAAAAATAAATATATTTGAATTAGACATGAAAAAAGATAGTGATTTTTTTGAAAAATCAATAAAAAAAATGATTGAAAAACTGAAATTATATAATTTTTTAATTATTCATAATTTTGATATGATAGAAGAATATGATACCACAGTTCAATTAAACATAATTAATTCAATAATTAACCTAGAAAATTATTTTGGCATTGTTGTATGCGGCGATACGAACAAAACCTTAGACATTGTTAATAAAACAAATGGATTAGAAGATAAATTTTCCTTTAGATTTAAATGCAAAGATTATGATATGGATACAATGTATAATTTATTAATTTCTAAACTTAGTATTACCAATTATAAAATTACTTTAGAACCAACATACACAAAAAAGGTAATAAAAAAATTACTTCTAAAATCAACGGCCAAAAATGAAAAATTTTTAAATAATTTATACACTAAAATGTTAAAATATGTATTAGAAAATGAAATAAACGAGTTTGGCCCCCAATCATTACCAAGTATCAATCAAACAGACATCATCAACAACGCAATGAATGAATTAAATAGTTTAATTGGCCTAGGGAACGTAAAAGACCAAGTGAATAAATTAATTGCATTTTGGAAATTTAAGAATGAAACAAATAATATAACCAATCTGGAAGATCAATACTATAACATATTTTTAGTAGGAAATTCAGGAACGGGAAAAACAACGATAGCAAAATTAATCGAAAAACTATTATATTCTCTAAATTATATCAGCGAAGATAAATTTATTGAAATAACCCCCAATGATTTACTAGGTGATTATTTGGGACAGACAAAAACAAAAACAAGGGAAATATTAAACCAATCTAAAAATGGAATATTGTTTATTGATGAAGCTTATTTATTTTTAAATAACGATGAATATTTTAAAGAAGCTTTGGTAGAATTACTAAAATATATGGAAAATCCTAAAAATATAGTATTATTTGCAGGCTATCCCAATTTGATGGATAATTTCTTGAATTTAAATAGTGGCTTAAAATCAAGAATAGCAACAATTATAAATTTTGATGATTATAGTAAAGAGGAATTAATAAAAATCTTAAATATTAAACTAAAAAAACAAAATATAACAATTGATATAGAAGCATTGGAAAAAATCAATGACATTTTATCTAAAGCAATGAAAGAAAAGAATTTTGGTAATGCTAGATATATTGATAAACTTATCACGAAATTATTGATGAAACATGCTGAGAATGTTTATTTACATCAAAATAAAAACTTATTAATAATTTCTAAAGATGATGTAGATGAAAATGAAATATTGAATGATAAAATTAAAAAAACTAATAGTTTTGGATTTACCCAAAAGAATGGAGATGTTTAAATGGTACCTTACGTAATACAACAAACTGAAAATGGAGAAAAAACTTATGATATTTATTCAAGACTGCTAAAAGAAAGAATTATCTTTTTAAATGGAGAAATCACTAACAATGTTGCTAATATTGTCGTTGCCCAATTACTTCATTTACAAGCAGAAGATCCAAATGCAGATATAACAATGTATATTAATTCCCCAGGTGGAAGTGTTATGGATGGATTGGCTATATATGATACAATGAATTTTATTAGTTGCGATGTTTCAACAATATGTGTTGGCTGTTGTGCAAGTATGGCCTCTGTTATCTTATCTAGTGGGACAAAAGGAAAAAGATATGCTCTAAAAAATAGTGAAATATTAATCCATCAAGCAAGCGCTGGAACTAGCGGTACTGTTGCAGATATGACAATTGATTTACAACACGTAATCAAAATGAATGAAAAAACAAAATCAATTTTAGCTAAAAATACAGGACAATCTGTAGAAAAAATATCACATGATATCAATAGAGATTATTGGTTATCTTCAAATGAAGCCTTACAATACGGAGTTGTTGATAGCATAATTTAAGACATCATTTTCTGAATAACCGATATATAAAATTTGTAGTAATATCAATTTTATAATATTTTGAAAATTACGTTTTTTCACGTTAAAATAAGGAATAGAAATGATAATAAAATTACATTAAGAATCAATATTTGTTGTTCGGATAATAAAGAACTATAAGAATATTTATTATCATTAAAAGAAATAAAAAAATAACCAGCAATGATGAAGAAATAACGATTTAGTATAATTAAATATTAATCTTCACATGATTATTAAAGAAATTAAATTATTCATCAATACCTTAAACATGCCTAATTCTTTATGATTTTAATAAACATTCAAAAAAATAACGGTAAGTAAGAAAAAGATTTAAATGATTTATTTTATGACGTTGTTTATGTGATTTTATTGAAAGTTTATTACCGATAAAGGGTATTAATAATGCTATATTATTGATGAAAAACAATTAAAGATAAGTAATTTTAGTAGAACCGATATTCTACTTTTTTTTCTTTGATAGAAAAAATACGAGAAGGGTTATAGTTCAGTCAAGGAAATAAATTTTGTAGATAAACCCTTATAAACAAAAAGTAAATTTGATATTTTAAAAATGTATTCATTAATTGAAAATATAAATTTTTTGACTATCTTTCGATTTTTTTGCCACTTTTTGAACTATATTTTTACGAAAATAACATTTATTCCTTATTTTATCTGACTGAACGGTAACCGAGAAGGGCATATTTTTTTTATTTTGTCTTGACAATTGAATAAATATTCAACTATAATGAATATAGTTAAGTAAGGAGGCAAGAATGGAAAGAAAAGAATTTGTATGTGACTGCAATATTATTCATCAAAGTGCGGTTGATATCGCTTTAAAAAATAAACCAAAAGAAAAAGAATTAGAAAATTTAACAGTACTTTTTAAAATATTAGGAGATAGTACAAGAACAAAAATTTTATGGATATTAGATCATCATGAGATGTGTGTTTGTGATATTGCAAATGTTTTAAATATGACAAAATCATCAATTTCTCATCAATTAGCCATCTTAAGAGAATCAGGAATTGTTCGATTTAGAAGAAGTGGTAAAGAAGTTTATTATACCCTAGATGATGAGCATATTAGTCACTTATACGAAATTGGCCTCGAGCATATTCATCATAAAATGAAAGGAGAAGATTATGCGTAAATATCAATACCGTATTAATAATCTAGATTGTGCCGATTGCGCTAGAGAAGTAGAAGAAGCGTTAAACAAAAATGATAACTTTAATCATGCTATTGTCAATTTTAATACTTGCAAAATTTCTTACGAATCAGAAGAAAACTACAGCATCGAAGAATTAAATGAGCTCATTCAAAAAGTAGAGCCAGAGGCTTATATTACAGAAACTGAAGAAGATAGTAATAAGAAAGAATTTCATCTTTCAAACCTTATCATAGGCTTATCTATCGGATTAATTGGCTATTTTATGCCATTTTCTAAAATAATAAAATGGGTTTTTTACCTCGTTTCTTATATCATTTTATTATATCGAACTAGTATAAATGCCCTAAAATTATTACGAAAAGGAAATGGAATAAATGAAAATGTCTTAATGACAATATCTTGTATTGGTGCTCTTTGTATCGGAGAAGTATTAGAAGGAATGATGGTCATTTCTTTATATACAATTGGAAAAATATTAGAAGAAAAAGCGATCAATAATTCTAGAAATTCAATTAAAAATTTATTAAACATAAAAGAAGATTATGTAAACAGGAAAACGAAAGAAGAAATCGAAAAAATCCCCGTTGAAGAAGTAAAAATAAATGATATTTTAATTGTCAAGAAAGGCGAAAAAATCCCCGTTGATGGAATCGTTATCAAAGGAGAAAGTAAATTAGATACCTCAGCCTTAACCGGAGAAAGTGAAGAAGTATCTATCAAAAAAGGAACAGAAGTTTTATCTGGAAGTATTAACTTAGGAGATATCATTGAAATGAAAGCAACAGCATTATTTTCAGATTCCACAGTATCTAAGATTCTAAACTTATTAGAAAGTGCTACGGATAAGAAAACAAAAACAGAAACATTAGTTTCTAAAATTAGTAGAATTTATACACCATTTGTTATTATTACCGCAGTACTAGTAATGATTTTTCTACCCCTTATCTTCCATATTCCCGTAACAGAGGGAATTTACAGAGGACTTACTTTCTTAGTTATTTCTTGTCCTTGTGCGATTGCAATTTCTGTACCTCTATCTTATTTTACCGGAATAGGAGTTGCTAGTAAGAAAGGAATTTTAATTAAAGGAAGCAATTATTTAGATAATTTAAGTAATGCAAGTCGTATTATTTTTGATAAGACAGGAACACTAACCAACGGTGCATTTAAGGTATCTTCAATTGAGATTATGGATAAGTTTAGAAATAAGTATTCTTATGATGAAATTGTTGATATTTTAAGAAAAGGGGAATCATTTTCAAACCACCCAATAGCAAAATCAATCATGAATTTAAAAGAAGAAAAAGTAGAGAACAAGGATGTTTTAGATTTTAAAGAAAATGTTGGAAAAGGAATTGAATTTACTTTAGAGGGTAAAAAAATATTTATTGGCAATAAAAAACTTTGTCATTGTAAAGAAGAAGCAATGCTTCATTTAAATATTGATGGAGAACATGTAGCGTCCGTTACGATTGACGATGGAATTAAAGAAAGTGCCAAAGCTGTCATCCAAAAATTAAAATCTTATGGTATCAAAACTTATATGTTTACGGGAGATAAAAAAGATATATCAGAAGAAATTGGAAAAAAACTTGCCCTTGATGAAGTTTATACTGAAATGCTTCCAACCGACAAATTCGAACAATTTGAACGAGTTAGTGAAAGTGGTGAGATTACAATTTTTGTAGGGGATGGAATAAATGATGCTCCCGTTTTAAAAAGAGCTGATATTGGAATTTCAATGGGAGGCGTTGGCAGTGATTCGGCAATAGAAGCCAGTGATGTTGTCCTAATGAAAGATGACTTAACCAAAATTCCACTTGCTATTGATATTTCAAAATACACAAAAAAAATTATTCAAGAAAACTTAATCTTTGCTCTTCTTATCAAAGCAATTATCTTACTTCTTAGTGTGTTTGGCCTTGCCAATATGTGGATGGCAGTATTCGCGGATACTGGTGTTACTTTGCTTACCGTAATTAATACACTAAGAATGATGAAAAAATATCAATAATATAAAATTAAAATACTTAAAAATTTCTTTTCTCTAAGTTAGATAAACTTTATTGTGATTAGACTTTTGAAGTATTTTTTTGTTGAAAAATTGTTAAAATTTAAATAAAAATATTGTATAATAAACAAAAAGAGAGATGATGATTCGTCAAATTTTAGAGAAGTTTTGCAAAGTTAATAACTGCAAACAACTGCAAACAAAAATATTTTGAATATGATATATAATTAGATTGGAGGATATATGATGAAATTAAATAATATGAATCAAAAAAAAGTTACTTTATGCAGTTAAAGGAATAAATGGTTGTTGTATTAATCCATTGGATGAGTGGTTTAAATGGTTACTTTATCATGAAAAGAAAAATTTTTCTGGTAAAAGAATTGAAGAAATGTCTTTAGAGGAGATACAGGAATATAAGAAAAGTTTAGAGCAAACTAAAATGGCGGAGTTATTTTTTAAATATGGGAAAAAAGAATGTACAGAATCAGAACATGATTTGGTGTATCATTATATGATGAATCATTCTGTTGAAGAGTTGATGGCAAGTAAAATGAATGAACAAGAATTAAGTCAAGCAAAGATACTTTTAGTTGAATTAAAAAACTTACCTCTATTAGAAATTAAAAATTATATTCACGAAAAAAATTCAGAGTATAGTAGTTTATCTAAAATAGATGCTTATGTTCTTCATTACATTAGTATCTTTAATTATAATAGAGCATCAACTGAAGCAACTCAGAAAATCATTAAACAAAATAAAGAAAAAGAACTTAAATTAAGAAAAAGATTGCACGAAGATTATGGCTATTTTTCTTAAAAACAGATTTATTTTATTGATTTAAGTTAAGATACCTCAGAAAAATATTCTTAAGTATTTTTTTATGACAAAATTAGTAAAAAAGATAAGTTATATTTATCTTAATTTAATGTTCATTTAAGGTTTAATGCTTAGAATGAATATCGGAGGGATAAATATGTCAAGAAAAACAAAGAATGTTATTATGATATTACTGCTAATTATTTTAGTAGGGACAAGTAGTTTAACAGTTTACTTTGCATCAAAAGAAAATACTATTTCATCGACTATGCAAGGAGAAAATAATGTTCCACCTAGTATGCCTAGTGGTGAAGGAGGACAACCAGGAAATAATAATTCTTCTAATTCACAAAGCAATAATGAAAGTTCTGGTGAAGAGAATAATCAAACACAACCAGATATGAATGGTCAAAATGATACTAATTCTAATCCTAATGAAAATAATACGCCACCAAGTAAGCCAGAAGGCAATAATAATATAGGGATGAATCCTGGTCAAAATATGGGAGAAAATCAATCTTCTCATTTATCTATTCTTTATTTAGGATTATTTACTATTCAAAGTTTAGGAATTGCTTTTATTGTTATTTATTTGATTATGTCTCATTGGCATAAAAAAAGCAGGAAAGAAACGTTTTCTTCTTCAGATAAAATGATTATTTATGGATTAAGTATCATTCTAGTAACGGGGTCTTTAACTTTTTTCGATAATGCGATTACCACTACTTTTGCAAATCGTAATGGAAACCAGAATACGTTTCTTAATGGTGGAGAAAATACAAATAGTAATGTAACTTATTCTGGAGTAAAAGAAATTACAGAAGATACAACTCTTGAAAGTGGAGAATATACCTCTAGTAAGAAAGATGAAAATGCTATTTTGGTAAGTGGGAATGTTGAAACAACGTTAAAAAATATTACGGTAGATAAAACTGGGGACTCTGATGGTGGAGATAATACAAGTTTTTATGGCACAAATTCTGCCATTTTAGCAACGGGAGGTGCTAATTTAACTTTAGATAATTTAAATATTACCACATCTGCAACAGGAGCGAATGGTGTCTTTAGTTATGGAGGAAGTGCTAGTACAAACAATACTTCTAAAGATGGAACTACTATAAATATTAGTAACTCTAAAATTACGACGACCAAGGATAACTCTGGAGGAATTATGACAACTGGTGGAGGAGTAATGAACGCTAAAAATTTAGAGATTAATACTAGTGGAACTTCTAGTGCAGCCATTCGAACGGATAGAGGAGGCGGCACCGTTACCGTAGATCAGGGAGTTTATACAACAACAGGCCAAGGTTCTCCTACTATTTATTCTACTGCAGATGTTACGGTAAAAAATGCTAGCTTAAAAGCAACGGCGTCAGAAGGTGTTGTCATTGAAGGAAAAAACTCTGTTACTCTAGACAATGTCACTTTAGAGGATACGAACAATAAACTAAACGGAAAATCAACTACTTATAAAAATATCTTTCTTTATCAGTCGATGAGTGGGGATGCTGATACAGGAGTTGCTACATTTCAATCAAGTAATAGTACAATTACCACTCATAAGGGAGATACTTTATATGTAACCAATACAAAAGCAAGTATTACTTTAGAAAATAATACGATAGTAAATGATGATACGACAGGAAATTTCTTAAGAATCCAAAAAGATTCATGGGGAAATACTGGGGCTAATGGAGGAGAAGTTACATTAACTTTAAAAAGCCAAAAAGTAGAAGGAAATATTGTTGTAGATTCTATCTCAACCTTAGATTTTTCTCTAGAAAATACTTCTTCTTATGAAGGGGTAATCAATGCAGACAATAGTGCTAAAGAACTCACTTTAACCCTAGATAAAACTTCTAAAATTAAATTAACTGGAAATAGTTATGTCACTTCTCTTAATAATGAAGATACTACAAATAGTAATATTGATTTTAATGGTTACACTTTATATGTAAATGGAGAAGCGATAAACAAATAAAAAGCAAAAAATAGAAAATTTGCTTTTTTTCATGATATAATTAAGACATGAAAGTGAGGACGGGAAATGAAAGTCTTATCTATAAAAGAGCCATTCGCTACCTTAATTAAAGATGGGGTAAAAATATATGAAACAAGAAGTTGGAAAACCAATTACCGAGGAGAAATTTATATTCATGCCAGTAAAACAATGAGTAAGTCCAATAATGTAGAAAAGGCGATGCCTTATTTAAAAAGTGAATTAAAGCCAGGTTATATTTTATGCAAATGTAATTTAGTGGACTGTATTTATATGACAGAAGAATTCAATCAAAAAATTAAAAACGAGACCAATGAGAGTGATTACGGTCGCTACGAAGTAGGAAGATATGCTTGGAAATTAGAATTAGTTGAAGTATTAAAAGAACCAATCCCCGCTAAAGGAAAGCTAGGAATATGGAACTATGAAGAATAAAAATAATTTATTAAACCAAATGGTAAAAATTTCATTTATTTTATATCTTTTTCTTCTTACTTGGATTATTGTCTTTAAATTTAGATTAGATATTACAGGCTTAAGGTATCTTCGAGCAATTAATTTTATTCCCTTTAAAGAAAATGAATTAAAAGAAATACTTATTAATATCTTTCTTTTTATTCCTTATGGAATGTATCTCGGAGAACTTACCGAAAAGAAATCTTTAACCATAGGAATGATTATCTTAACTTCATTTATCTTTGAATTACTACAATATATTCTTCATATTGGTATATCTGACATTACCGATGTGATGATGAATACTTTAGGAGGAATAATTGGTATTTTATTTATCTCTATTCTAAGGCACAAAATAGGTAATAGTAAAGTTTTCAATCATTCAATAAAATACTTATTAAGTATTATCCCTTTCTTAATGGTTTTTCTATTATTGTTACTTTAACAAATAATTAACTAAACGTTGATGAAATAAAAAAGATATAGTATAAAAAAAGTAAGGAGAAAATTGATGAGTGAATTAATAAATATTTTATTTAGAAGTTACTTAACCAATCCATTCATTATTTTTATTTTGATATTTGGAATAATTTTTATTTTTTTTAAAGCACAAATTATAGGATGGTTTGGGGAATATTGGACAAAAAAGGCATTAAAAAAATTACCACAGAATCGTTATAAAATTATAAATGATGTTTGGATAAGAACAAATGACACCACACATCAGATTGATCATGTTGTCATCTCACCATATGGTATATTTTGCATAGAAACTAAACAATACCATGGATTTATAACTGGAGGAAAATATGATAAGTACTGGGTTCGTCATTTAGGGAAAAAGAAATATTATTATACCAATCCAATCAGACAAAATTATGGCCATGTAAAATCTTTAGCAGAATTATTAAATTTACCTGAAGAAAAAATATATAATGTTGTTTGCATTCCCAGTGAAGTCACTTTAAAAATTCAACAGGATGGAGAAGTTGTTGGGGATAAGAGTATCGTAAAAAAAATCTTATCTTATCAAGAAGTTGTTATTAATAATGTTGATGAAATAGTAGCAATAATCACGAAAAATAATATAACGGATAAAAAAGTAAAAAGAAACCATATCAAAAACATCAGAAAAAATATATTAGATAAAGATCGTAATAAGTGTCCAAAATGTGGTGGACAGTTAGTAAAAAGAGTTGGAAAATACGGGAATTTTATTGGATGTTCTAATTATCCAAGATGTAAATATACAATACATAAATAATTTAATTTGTTAGTATTAATATAAAAAATTTTCTAGATAACTAGATAATTTTTTTTGTTAATTGTTTTTTTCTTGTTTTATAATTTTCTTTTTCTAAAAGAAAGTACTTCAAAAGTATTTTTCTATAAATTTAAAGTAATTTATTTATACATTTTAAAACAAGTGTTGAATAACGAATTAATTACTATTTTTATTTGATATTCCTCTAAATATGAGAATTTATTTGATTTTTAACAAGTATAAAAATTTGTTTATTGTAGAAAATAATAAAAATGATTATAATGAATTTTGTTAATCATAAAGGAGGGATAAATATGTATTATGGTGCTGGAACATATGAAGCTTTTGCTCGTCCAGAAAAACCAGTTGATGTAGATAAAAAGTCTGCTTATATTATTGGTACTGGCCTAGCGGGGCTTTCAGCAGCGTTCTATCTTGTAAGAGATGGACAAATGAAAGGAGAAAATATCCATTTATTAGAAAAACTAGATTTAGCAGGTGGCTCTTGTGATGGAAGACGTGACGTTACCAAAGGATTTTATATGCGTGGGGGAAGGGAGATGGATAACCACTTTGAATGTATGTGGGATATGTTTAGAAGTGTTCCTTCTATAGAAACACCAGAGATTTCTGTATTGGATGAATATTACTGGTTAAATAAGCATGATCCGAATTATTCTCTTTGCCGAGCAACAATTAACTGCGGAGAAGATGCGCATACCGATAAGTTATTTAAACTAGATAAAAAATCAGCGTTAGCTTTATCGAAATTATTTATTACAAAAGAAGAAGATTTGGAGAATAAGAAAATCTCTGATGTCTTACCAGAATCTTTTTGGGAGACTAACTTTTGGCTATATTGGCAGACGATGTTTGCTTTTCAAAAATGGTCTTCTGCTTTAGAAATGAAAAGGTATTTATGTCGATATGTTCATCATATTGATGGCTTACCAGATTTTTCGGCTTTACGTTTTACAAAATATAATCAGTATGAATCGATGATTTTACCTCTAACCAAATATTTAGAGAATCATGGCGTAAAAATTGAATATGGCATAGATGTTAAAAATGTAATATTTGATAATGAAGAAGAGAAAAAAGTTGCGACAAAAATCATTTATGAGAAAAATAAGGAAGAAAAAGAATTTATCTTAACTGAAAATGATCTTGTCTTTATTACTAATGGTTGTTGTACGGATACTTCTTGCTATGGAGACCAAAATACAGTACCAGATTTATCGAAAATTAAAAATGGAGAAGGGGAATCTTGGAACTTATGGAAAAATATTGCTGCTCAAGCTATTGATGGAGAATTTGGTAATCCAGATAAATTCTGCAGCAATACTGATGAGACAAATTGGATGAGTGCTACAGTTGAAGTAAGTGACGAAGAAATTATTAAGCATATCATCAATATCTGTAAACGAGATCCTAGAGAAGGAAAGGTAACAACTGGTGGTATTGTAACTGTAAAAGATAGTACAGAAAACTGGTATTTATCTTGGACAATTAATCGCCAACCTCAATTTAAATCGCAAAAGAAAAATAGTGTATTAGTATGGGGATATGCCCTAAATACAAATCGTGAAGGAAATTTTGTAAAAAAGCCAATTAAAAATTGTACTGGTCGTGAGGTATGTGAGGAATGGTTATATCATATTGGAATACCAACAGATAAGATTGAGGAATATGCTAATAAATGTAATACTACAACTTGCTATATGCCATATATTAATGCTTTCTTCCAACCAAGAGAAGCAAAGGATCGACCACTTGTTGTACCAAAAGGTGCAGTTAATTTTGCCTTTGTTGGACAGTTCGCAGAAACCCCTAGAGATACAATCTTTACAACCGAATATTCTATTCGAACAGGTATGGAAGCGGTATATACACTCCTTGAAATTGATAGAGCCGTACCAGAAGTATGGGGAAGTAAATATGATGTTCGAGAATTATTAAAAGCTTGCTTCTATGCGGTAGATAAAAAATCAGTAGATGAACTTCCTTTAACTTTTGCTGAAAAACAAGCCATCAAAATCTTGGAGAAAAAAGTAAAAGGAACAGACTTAGAACTTCTATTAAAAGAAAGTGGTTTATTTAAAGATTAAAGAGTAAAAAGATGAGACATCTCAATTTGGATGTTTCATTTTTTATGTGTAAAATACTTCAAAGAAAAGTACTTATTTTATAGAAAAAAGTAAGTTATAGTGTTTGACAAAATAGAGGAATCTGATAAACTAGAGTTATAACTAGATGAGTTTTTAATATTGAAATATATCAGAATAAAAAAAAGTTAGATTTTTAATCGAGGAATGAAAGGAGAAGTATGATGAAGAGTATAAAAACAGGGATAACCTTAATTATTTTAGGAAATATTTTGAATCTATCTTATTTGTCTTTTACGGGAAATGAGACCAGCAATTTTGGAGATTTTAGTAAAGGACTTTTACTAGGATTATCTATCGGTTGTAATTTAGTAGGAATTATCCTAACAGTTACAAGTCTATCTAAAGAGAATAAAGGTAATTCTTGAATTTTATTTTTGTACTTGTAGGCTAATAAATAATGTATAGAAGAAATAATAGATAAGGAGATATGATGATAAATTTATTTAAAAAAGGAAAAGAGAATATAGATAAAAATAAACAGATAAACTTTCAAAAAGTGTTTGAAGCCAATTTAAAATATATTTCTAATATGAAAAAAAGTGTTGATGAAATAAAAAGACAGTTTGTAAAAACTGATACAAGATTTTATTTAACCATTGGAAAAATTAACTGTCCAACAGGAAAGATAATTGTGGCTGATCCTCTTGCTTATTTACCCACAAATAAATATAGTCCAATTCTTAATAAAAAAATACCAATTGGAAAATATCCTGTTCAAGTTTCTATTGTAAGAAACAATATTGTTGGTATTCGGATGTGTACAATTAGATTAAAAATCAAGGTAACAGAAGCAGTAGAGTATGAATTAGCCAATCCAACAGAAGAAAGTGCTGCATTCGTCGCTAAGGATGGAGTCTTAAGCGGCTTTCCCGTTGACGCAGGAATGATTACTATTTGTGATGAACAAGTGGCAGAAGAATATAAAGATTTTATTAATACTTGGTATAAAGAAAACCCTAATGGAAATCATTATGATGATTACTTTGCGAAATTCTTTAAAGAAAGTGCAGAAAAACTGCCTCAATATCAAAGAGAAGATGGCGATTTCATCGAATGGGAAAATCCAAATACCAAAAGTAAACTCATTATGGTAGCAAGTGGATTTGGAGATGGCTTCTATCAAAGTTACTGGGGATATGATTCAAACCATGAAATTTGTGAGTTAATTATTCCTTTAGTAAATCCAGATTTATTTGAATAGAAATTATAATTTATATGAAAAAATAAATAAATTTAGAAAGGAAAAAAATGAAAATTATTGAAAGAGAAGATAGAACAACAGAACTAATAGATAATTTATTAAAAATATGGGAAGATTCCGTTAGGGCAACCCATTTGTTTTTATCAGATGAAGAACTGAAAAAGATTAAGAAATATGTTCCACTAGCCTTAAGAGAGATATCTCATTTAGTCATTGTGGAAGATGAGGATAATATACCTATTGCTTTCATGGGAGTAGAAGAGAAAAAAATTGAAATGTTATTTATCCAAAATAAAGATAGAGGGAAAGGAATTGGGAAAAAACTATTAAATTATGCAATAGAAAATTTTGGGATAAACGAAGTAAGTGTAAATGAACAAAATCCACAAGCCCTTTATTTTTATTATCATATGGGCTTTCAAACATATAAGAGAACAGAACTAGATGAACAAGGAAATCCTTACCCAATTTTATATTTAAAGTTAAACGCCTAAGTTAATTTTAAGTATTTTAATTCAATAAAAAATGATGTGAAAGGAAATGGACAAGTATGCAAAATATAGAAATAGAAAAAGCAAAAATAGAATTAGAAAATTGGCTATCTAGTCCGCAAGAATTAGGAGATAAGCCAAAAAAGATAGAATACACCAATTCATTTGTTGATGAAGATGGAATAAAATGTATGATTTTTAAATATAAAGAATCATTATTAGGAAAATGGTTCTTAGGAATTGTAAGTGAATCTGGTACTTTTAGTGAAATGCAAGAATATCATAAAAATACTGAAATAGAAGACGCTAAAAAGATATTAGAAATGCTAAAAAATTATTGGCAAGAGAGGGCAAAACAAATAGAAAATAAAAATAATTAGATGGGATGATTAGTATGATTAAAAATGATGTTGTTGAGGCAATCGTAGAAATACCATTTCGAAGCAGAAATAAATATGAAATTGATAAAAAAACAGGGAAAATAAAATTAGATAGAGTTTTATATTCAGCAATGGGATACCCAACAGAATATGGAACAATTGAAAATACTTTGGCTCCAGATGGAGATCCACTTGATATCTTAATCATAGCAACAGAACCAACATATCCTGGATGTATCGTTCCAGCTCGAATTGTTGGATATCTTAAAATGAAGGATAATGGAAAAGAAGATTATAAACTTATTTCTGTAGTAGATTGTGATCCAAGATATGATGAAATACAAGATCTAAAGGATTTGTCTAAATTTACTTTAAAAGAAATCAAAAACTTTTTTGAAAACTATAAAAAATTACAAAATATAGAAGTTGAAGTTGGAAAATATTATTCTAAAGAAGAAGCATTAGTATTACTAGAAAAATGTAAAAACAATTATAGGAATGAAAATAAATCGATTGAAAATTGATGCTTTGGTATAAAATAGGAATTTATTGAAATGGAGAATGGATTATGCAAAAAGCGATATTGCGTATTTTTATTTTTGGATTTATGGTTCTTTTGGTAACTGGATGTAATCGTACTACAAAAAAAGAATTAAAGGATATTCACTTCTTTGAAGGAACGATAATAGAATGTGAACAAAAATCGATGATTGTTCGCCCAGATGAAAGTGAAGAAGAATATCGTTCTAGCGATAAATTTAGAATTTATTATGTTGAAGATTTTAATTCTTGTAGTGTTGATGATAAAGTAAAAATTACTTATGAAGGGATGATAAATACAAGTTACCCTGCACAAGTTGAAACGACTAAAATAGAGATTGTGTCAGGCAAATAGTAATTTGTTAAATAGATTGGGGATGTAATTATGGCTTTTGATTATAAAAAAGAGTATAAGGAATTCTATATGCCAAAGAATAAACCTAGTATAGTAGAAATTCCTAAAATGAATTATATAGCAGTTAGAGGATCTGGAAACCCTAACGAAGAAAACGGAGATTATAAAAATACAATAGGATTATTATATGGTATTGCTTATACAATAAAAATGAGTTATAAAGGAACTCATAAAATAGATGGCTTTTTTGAATATGTTGTTCCACCACTTGAAGGATTTTGGTGGCAAGATGGATTAAAAGGTAGCATTGATTATAACAATAAAAATACTATGCACTTTATGTCTATTATTAGATTACCAGACTTTGTAACCAAAGAGGATTTTGAGTGGGCTATCCAAGAAGCAACTAAAAAGAAAAAACAAGACTTTTCAAGAGTTGAGTTTTTTACTTATGATGAAGGGTTATGTGTTCAATGTATGCATTTAGGCACTTATGATGATGAGCCAGAAACAGTTAATTTAATGCACGAATATATGAAAGAAAAAGGCTATGAATTGGATATAACTGATAAAAGATACCATCACGAAATATATTTAAGCGATCCAAGAAAATGTGATGTTAGTAAATTAAAAACAGTGATGAGACACCCAATTAAAAGATTAAATAATTAGATAAATAGTAATTTGTTTGTTAGGAGGAAAATAAAATGTTAGAAGACAAATTAAAAGAATTAATTAAAAAATTTGAATTAAAGGATGAAAAGGCAATTACTTTTGGTCATCCTAAAATGAAAACAAAATGGATTTTACCATTACCCGGTATAACTGTATATTCTTTTGAACAATTTCAACCATTCTTTATATATTTTGATAAAGAAGGAATAAGCTTTTTTCCACTAGATATGAATAATAAATATAGCATTATAGGTAAATCGTTTATATCATGGAATGACTTAAAAGAATTTAAATTTAAAAAAGGATTAATTATGGAAGATGAAATACAATTACAACTAGAAAAGGAAAAAATTGAAATGAAAATTCCAAAATCAAAAGTTATGAATGATTGGGTTAAAATAAATAATGCTTACTTAATAGAACATCATCATTTTTATAATAAGTAATCTAAATAGTAAGTTGTTGCTAAGAATGGAAAGATTAAGATGGAAAAATTTAAATTAAGTAAGTTATTAAATGGAAGGTCAAAAAATATAGATGATCCAAAAGAAAAGAATTGTTATGATATTTTAGACAGTTTAGATATTAAATACAGATTATTTTAGATTTCATCTTAATGAAAATAAAGCAACAGTAAGAATTGGTATGGAAGATTTTAAAAACAAACTTATTCCCTATTTGAAACATGATATAAATATCTTATAAGAATAAAAAATTACAATTTAGTGATTTGCTAGAAAAATAGTAATTTGAAAGGAAAAACTAATGAAAGAAACTTTGAATAAAATAAGAATTCCTGATAAAAATATAAAACTGAAAAATAAAATATTAAATCCATTTTTGCTAGTGCTATTTGGCGTGATATTAGGAGTATTTTCAAAATGGCTAGATAATTTAAGTATTAATGATTCCGTATGGTGGCAACATATATTAGGAATATTGGATCTTAGTAATATATTTTCTTCATTTGGAATATGGTTATTGATTGCAGTAACAATATCAGTATTTAGTAAAACTCCACGAAGAGCAAGTATCAACGTATTATTATTCTTTTTAGGAATGACCATTAGTTATCATTTGTATACAATATTTTTTAGTGGATTTAATCCAATGCAGTATATGATGATATGGTATGGTTTTACTTTGATTTCTCCTTTACTTGCCTATATTTGTTGGTATGCTAAAGGTAAAAGTAAAATATCCACGCTAATTAGTAGTTTAATTCTTTCTATAATGTTGATATCTTCATTTAACATAGGAATAGGGTATTTTGATTTAACAAGTGTAATTGATTTATTCATTTTTATCGGAACAGTCCTAGTTTTATATACAAACCCTAAAAATACGATTTATAGTTTAGTTATATCTATCATCTTAGCATTTGTGATTCGTGGTATTGTAATATACCTTCCAATTTAATGATTTGTTAGAAAAAATGTTGGAAAATAATATTTTTGAAGTTAGAAGTGGTTTAAATATGAAATATAAAAATGAAATAGTAATTATATCAATAATAACGATATTGATATTATTTTTAAAAGTAATAAATGTGTTTCAAATTGAAAATGGTTTAGGCTATTCTTTTAGTATGGTTTTAATGATAATTTGTTTTAATCTTGCTACGATATTGATTCAAAAAAATATAGACAAGAATTATAGAATAAATCAATTAAATTATCAAAACTTGAACATTTTAAAATATATATTGTCAATTTTAATTATCATATTACATTTGCGTCCATTTCTTAACTCTTCAAACGAATTAGATTTAGCATTTAACAATATCATTACAAGAATATGTGTTCCTATATTTTTTATCATAACTGGCTATTTCGTTGCGAAAAAGGAAAAAGTAAATAAAAATTATATAAAAGAATACATAAGAAAAATAATACCATTATATTTAGTTTGGAGTTTGTTGTATATGCCTGTAATAATAGGTACAATAATTCAGTATTTACCAATTATAAATGCGTATATATCAAAAATCAATATTACGCTACCTTTCCTTATTATTCTGTCGATAATATTATTGCCTATTATAGTGTTAGTTACTTTGTGTTATACAGGAGTTTATTATCATTTATGGTATTTTCCAGCGATAATATTTTCTTTGCTTGTTTTAAAAAAATGGAAGCAAAAATTTAATATAAAATATTTATTCATCATTTCCTTTATGTTATTATTGTTTGGGGCAACAGAAACTTATTATGGAGTCTTACCATTATCAATAAAAAGAACATTATCTTATTACTATAATATTTTCTTTACCACTAGAAACTTCCTATTTTTTGGATTATTTTATGTCGTATTAGGTTATTGTATAGGCACAAAGGAAAAAGCCTATTCAAAATATTGTTTTCTTAAATTAATTGTTTCCTTTTTCTTATTAACTTTTGAAGCAATATTATTACATGATACTAATAGACTTAATAGTAATATTTTATTATCTTGTATACCATTAACTTACTACTTATTTATTTCCTCTATTTATATTACTAATCGCATGAAATTAAAATTTCAATTTGGTACTTATTCTAAATATTATTATCTAATCCATCCTATGATAATTTTTATTCTATCTTTGTTATTTAAAAATATAAATGATTATCCATATCTAAACATTTTGATAGTTCTATTGACTACGCATATTGCTTCAGTTTTAATCATTAAATTAAAGAAGAGAAACAAAAAGTTAATGATTTAATAAATTACGATTTATTGTTTAGAAAAATACTGATTTAGTATTTGTTAGAAAAAAGAGTAAAATGAAATAGTTAAAATGCATTGCTTGTTGCAACAGATAATTTTGTATAAAATAAACTTGTGAAAGGAGAGAATTTAAAATGTTAAAGGATAATTTAAAAACTTTAAGAAAAAATAAAGGACTTTCTCAAGAAGAATTAAGTATTAAACTAAATGTTGTTAGACAAACAATTTCTAAGTGGGAGTCAGGTTTATCTGTACCAGATGCCGAAATGTTAATTACGATATCCAAAATCTTTGATACGCCAGTTAGTGAACTATTAGGAGAAAACATTCAAGAAAAAGAAAAGAATGATTTAAAAGTCATCTCAGAAAAACTAGAAAAAATAAATGAAGAACTATCAGTAAATCAAAAACGAAAAAGGAAAAGGGCAATAAATCTCTTGCTTGTTTTAGATATTAGTATTATATTATTATTTGTATGGTTAGTCATATTAGGTAGCCCTTATCAAACATGGGATTATCATAATCCAGAGTGGGCTGTGATCGGAACATTATGGCACTCCTTTGAGTGGATATTCTTTAAAGTAGCTCCTATAATGGTTATTGGAATTACTTTTATGTTAGGAATAATACTGATCAAGCAAAAACAATCCTAATCAGTATTTTACTAAAAAGCGATAATGAAAGGGAAAAATGGAAATGAGTAAAAATATATTGATTATATCTTCATCAATGAGTATAACAAGAAACACAAAAAAATTATGTGAACAATTTAAAAAAGGGGCTATAGATTCATCAAATAATGTAGAATTATTAGAATTAAAGGGAAAGAAAATAAACTATTGCCTAGGTTGTAATACTTGCCAAAAAAATGGTGGTACCTGTGTATATAAAGACGATGTACCAGAAATCTTAGAAAAAATGATTAGGGAGTGTAAATAATTCTGTGTAAATGGTAATCTATCCATGATATTTGGAACCACTATAGGTTCCTTTTTGTTATACCTATAATAACATACTACTTCTAAATTTCAAAGAACTATTTCTTGTTTTGTTAATTATTAAATATTTCATCCGGAGATTGTTGTCAAGGTCTCGCGTGAGCGAGTTCATTTTAACCTTGATAACAATTAAAGGATGTAATATAATGTTAAACAAAACTGAAATTATTTTATATTCTGC
>CAKPBH010000010.1 GCA_934140355.1 uncultured Bacilli bacterium
TAAGTACTTTAAAAGAAAAGAAACTAAACGTTTATAATAGTTATCAAAAAAGTTTAGAAGAGTATCAAGAGCAAAAAAGGGAATCGAACAAAACAACCCTAATTGTATCCGGCGTAATGCTACTAATCTCATTTATAGAAATTTTCTTAATGATTCGTTCATCCTTCTTATCTAGAGTAAAAGAAGTAGGAATTTATCGGGCAATTGGCGTAAAGAGAAGAGATATTTATCAAATGTTTTCTGGAGAAATTATTGCCATTACAACCTTAGCGGGACTTCCAGGACTATTATTAATGGCCTATATTCTTTATGTATTATCAGGTATTAAGTATTTATCTGAAATGATTTTAATCAATCCTCTTATCGTAATACTAGCAATTGTCTTAACATACTTTTTAAATTTAATTATTGGACTATTCCCAATCTATAATACTATTAGAAAAAGACCAGCAGAAATATTAAGTCGCTATGACATTGATTGAAGCTAAGGGCTTTTTCTTTTGTTGTTGAAATGTGATTTTTTATCTTTTTTAGATTATTCTTTATGATGTGTTGTTTTAGTTTTTATTCTGGTTAATTTTATTTACATCTTATTTAATCTGTTTTATAATTAGTTTAGTAAAGTAGGTGGTTGTTGTGAAACAGGAAAGAATTACTGTTGATATGCAAAAAGTGTTTTGGCGAGAAAGGACAAAAGAAGAAGAAATTTTAGCTTTGGGTTTCCTTTATCAAAAAAAGGAAAATCAGAATGAAAAGGTTAAAATTTTACAACAAATTAGAGAATTAAAAAATAGTGTTTGATTTTGAGCTAGGGAGTGGTTGATTGCAGATGAAGAATTTAAAATTAATGAAACAATACTTAAAAAAATTAAATGATTTTCAAAATACAAATTTTCAAAGTATTCTTATTGATTTAACCTGTTGTTCGTGTGGATCATTAGTAGATTTAGAGTCAGGAAGGTGTTTGCATTGTGAAAGTGAGAGTAAGGGAGCGCAAAAGCAGGCGGAACGCTTGGATAATATTTTGTCATATTATGGGGATATTGATTTTATTTTATCCTATAGAAATAGTTATAATTTGTTGATGTTTTATCAGTTTTCCAAGCGACATTTTTACCGACCATTAGATGATTTTTTAAAGAAGAATCTAATTCAACAACAGTTGGAGGAGTTTATTTATAAAGTGAATGAAACTCTTTTAGAGGGAAATGTTTTATCGAAAGAAGATGATGTTATTTTAGGAAATATTTTGGAATTAGATGAAGAATTATCTCGAAAAGTTTTAATTTCTAATATTATTAAAAGTGTTTTGGTAAAAAAACCATTAGTTAGTTGTTCAACGTTTGTTAGTGCAGTAAGAGAAATGGTTATTAAGACTATGCAAGATGATTTAAATCATGGAAGATTTCCTTACTATCATCCTTCGTGTGAGATTGTTCATTTTGAAGATAATCGATTACATGGAGATACAGATTGTCTTTATCTTATTCGAATTGGGTATTCTGATTTGGAAGATGTTTATCATGGAAATATGGATTCGTTTGTTGTGGTTTTTCATGAGCTTTTTCATGTAAAAGAAGGTTTAGATATTTTAGCAGGTGAATTTTATGAGGATTTAATTCCTAAAATTATGGAACATGTTATTTTTGAAATTGATTTGAAAAAAGGTCGTTCTTTTGGTTATTATAATAAAAATTATAAATTTCTTACTATTGAGAAGGATGCTAATGTTAATGGTTATATTTCTTTTTTTCGCTATTTGGATTCTTTACAAATTGGTCTGAAGGAAGAGTATGTTAAAAAAACAAGAGATTTTATTGAAAAGGAACTGCAATTGAAAAAAAACTTAATGAGAGATTTGTCAGAGGTAAGTTATCTTTCTGATGATGAATTAGAGTTAGAAGAAGTATTTTTACTTGTTTCAAAAGAAGAAGATGATATATTAAGAAAATATCCTCAGTTAGAGGTTGGGTATGTGATTGAGAATAATCAACTCAGAAAAAAGACGTTATTAGAGTTGGAATTAACGCTGCAAGGTTTAGCTAGTGATGATGTGTTTTTTCAAGAAAAGTCGTCTTATTTGAATCATTTAATGATGAAATTTAAGAAAAATAAACAGGGGGTAAGGGAGGATAAAGAAAGAAGGAGTCGTTAAATTGGAACCTATTTTATATCGGGTAACTAGGCCGTTAATTAATTTTTTGTTTAAAATATTTTATCGCCCAACATATATTGGATTAGAGAATATTCCTAAAAGTGGGAGTGTGGTTTTAGCGGGAAATCATACTAATAATTTGGACTGTATTCTTCTGATTACATCTACTAAGAGGACGATTCACTTTTTGGCTAAGGATGAATTACTTAAGGGAGGAAAAAGGTTTATTTTTAAAAATATGGGAATTATTCCTGTGAATAGAAGGATTCATGATAAGGCAGCTTTACAGAGGGCTATTTTAGAATTGGAGAGAGGTAAGGTAATTGGAATTTTTCCTGAGGGGACCTTTAGTAGGATAAAAGGATGTCTTCTTCCTTTTAAGATAGGGGCTGTTAAGATGGCATATGATACTAATACGAAATTGGTTCCATTTGCAATCAGTGGAACATATAAATTATTAAGAAGGGGAATAACGATAACGTTTTATCCTCCGTATCTAGTTTGTGAACCTTTAGGAGAGGAGAATGAAAAATTAAGGAATTTTTTACAAAAAGAACTAGATAGAAAGAAGGAATTATTTTGAGTATTTTAGATATGAATTTTTTTCGCTTTTTGGGATTTAAGAAAAAACCAAAGGCACCTTGGAGTAAGTATTACCATAAGAAAGATATGGATTTATCTGTTCCAGATATTTCTCTATATGATAATTTTTTGAATAGTATGAAAAAGTATCCTAATAGTAATGCTATTGATTATTTTGGGACAAAAATTACTTATAGGGATTTAGTTTCTAAAGTAGATTTATGTGCAAAGGCATTTTTGAGTTATGGAATAAGAAAAAATGATGTAGTAACGATTTGTATGCCAAATACACCTGAGGGGGTTATTTCTTTTTTAGCATTGAATAAAATAGGGGCTATTTCTAATATGATACATCCTCTTGCTAGTATGAATGAAATTAAAAATGATCTTATTGATACTGGAAGTGTTATGATGATTTTAATTGATGTTGATTATGAAAAGATAAAAGATGTAATTAATGATACAGAAGTTTATAAAATTATTGTTGTTAGAGCAAGTGATTCTATGCCTTTTTTAATGAAGTTCGGTTATAATTTAACTACGGGGAAGAAAACAGTTTTACCTAGGAAGAATAGTAAATATATTTCTTGGCGTGAATTTATGAAAAATGCTTATACTTACCAAAATGATTATCATTACATTGGTAAGAAGAATACTCCTGCTGTTATGCTTCATAGTGGTGGTTCTACAGGAAAGCCTAAGGCAATTGTTTTATCTAATGGAAATTTTGTTACTTTGGTTGAGCAATCAAGAGTTGTTTTTGATGAATTAGAAGTAGGTGATAAATGTTTATCTATTATGCCAATTTTTCATGGCTTTGGTTTAGGTGTATGTGTTTATACCCCTCTTTGTGTAGGGGCTGAATGTGTTTTAATTCCTCAATTTAATGCTTTGGAGTTTGATAAAATTTTAACAAAGTATAAACCAGAGTTTGTTATTGGTGTTCCTACTTTGTTTGAAGCTATGATGAAAAGTGAGAGGGCTGCTTCTTTAAGGTTGAATTATATTAAATATATTATTTCGGGGGGAGATACTTTAAGTTTAAGTTTGGAAAAAAGAATTAATACCTTTTTGAAAGATCATGGGGCTACTACGAGAATTGTTCAGGGCTATGGTATGAGTGAATGTTTAGCGGCGATTTCGTTAGGGTTTAAAAATATTTTAGAATATGGTTCGATTGGCGTTCCGTTTCCTGGTTGTTATGTTGGAATATTTTCTTCTGAGGATAAGGAAATGCCTTATGGAAAAGAGGGGGAAATTTGTATCAGTGGACCTAATGTTATGTTAGGTTATTATAATAACGAAAAGGAAACTAATGCGGCTTTACATATTCATGAGGATGGAAATATTTGGCTTCATTCTGGTGATTTGGGGGTTATGAATGAAAATGGTTTTATTAAATATACTGGTAGGTTAAAGCGCTTAATTGTGACATCTGGATATAATGTTTATCCTGTTCAAATAGAAGAATTGTTAGAAACACATCCTGCGATTATGCAAGCTACAGTTGTGGGGATTTTTCATCCTTATAAGCAGCAAGTCCCTAAGGCTTTTATTGTTTTAAATAAGGGCTATAAAGAGAGTGATGCCTTAATTTGTGAGTTAAAAGAGTTAGTGGATAAAAATCTTCCGAAGTATTCTAAGGTATATGAATATGAATTTAGAAAATCGTTACCTAAAACTATGGTTGGTAAGGTTGATTTTAGGCGTCTTCAACAGGAAAATAATAAGCAAAGAAGGAAAGAAGCAAATGAAAAGAAAAAAGTTTAAAGGAGAATTTGGTTATCGATTGTTAACACCATTGATGCGGGTATTGTTTAGATTTTATTATCATCCTAAGATTATTCATAAGGAAGTTATCCCTAAGGAGGGGCCTATTTTAATTGTGGGTAATCATAGACATGTTTATGATCAGTGTTTAACTATTATGGCTACTAAAAGGGTTATTCATTATATGGCAAAAAAAGAATATTTTGATGGACGGATGGCTTGGTTTTTTAGGTTTGTAGGATGTATTCCGGTAAATCGTCAGATTAAGGATAAAGTGGCAACAGAAAAGGCTCTCGATATTTTAAAAAATGATGGTGCTATTGGTCTATTTCCTGAAGGGACAAGGAATAAAACTAATAATACCTTTCTTCTACCTTTTAAGTATGGTACTGTTTCTATGGCTAAAAAGACAAATGCAACTATTATTCCTTTTGGTTTAACTGGGGACTATAAATTTAGGAGTAAAAATCTGATGATTCGCTATGGAAGTCCTTTTAAGGTAGGAGATATGTCTTTAGAAGAAGCGAATGATAAGCTATACCATGAAGTAGAGAAATTAATGAGAGAAAATTTAAAATCAGCAAAGTTTAACTAATTGTTGATTTTTTGCTTTTTTATGCTATAATAGTTCTCTCAAGGAGAGGGGGATTTGATGGATAAATTAGCTCTTGTGGATGAATTACCAATATCTTCTAAAACGATTTTAGAACTAAAAAGAAATCATATCTTTACCATTCATGATTTGCTTTCTTGTTCGGAAGATAGGATGATGAAGTTTAGGCATATTCATCATGGAAGGTTATATGAAATTAAAAATGCTATTCACGAGGTAGGTTTTCTTTTTGTCGATGAAGACATTTCGGTATTAAGAGTTGGAGATGATTTGAAATTTCAGAGTATTTCTTTTTTAAATCTTCCATTAAATCCTCTAAAGGCTTTAAGGAAAGCAAATATTTATACCATAGAAGATCTATTGTCTTATAAAAGTACTGATTTAAAAAGGTTATTATTTATAGAGGATTTTAATCTTCAATTAATTAAAACGGCTTTGCATGCAAAAGGATTGCGTTTTTTTGATGAAGATATTTCAATTCTTGATGATAGAAAAGCAAATATTTATTCTTATTTGTTAGAAGAACGTCAAATGACGAAGGAAGAAAAAATGGGAATAGAGGTTTTAAATTTACCAAATTATTTATATTGTATTTTAAAAAGAAATCGCATTCATACTGTAGAGGATTTGTTGGCTTATGATATTGTATCTTTGAGTAAATTAAATCATTTAGGAGTGGTAAATATTCAAAAAATTATTTCTTGTCTTTCTGTGCATGATTATCATTTTAAAGATGAGCAGTCAATTATTTTTCTTAAGACGAAGGTAAAAAAGATAAATAAAAATTTGAAGTAAGTACTGATTTTGGTACTTATTTTTTTTAGCTTTCATAAGATTTTATGAAAGGGGAATTATTTATGGATAATACTTATCAAGTTGTTAATCATTATAGTACTTCATTTTTAACGATAGAGGAAGTACTGATGAAGTATTTTACCAATAAAATAAGCATTTATTTTTCAAATGAATAATAAAGTAGGAATCTATTTGCGTCTTTCTAGGGAAGATGATAAGGAAAAGGAAAGTGGCTCTATTAAAAATCAAAGGGCTATATTGATGGATTATATTAAAGAAAATCATTTAAATTTTGTTGCCGAATATGTGGATGATGGTGTTTCGGGTACTACTTTTCAAAGACCTGGGTTTAAGAGATTAATTGAGGATATTAAACAAAAAAAGATTGATACGGTTGTTACTAAAGATACTTCTAGGTTAGGGAGAGATCATATTGAGTTTGGTTATTATGTTGAAAAATTTTTCCCGGAAAATAATGTAAGATATGTCGCTGTTAATGATAATGTTGATACCCAAAATTCTGAAAATGATATGCTTCTTTTTAAAAGTGCTTATAATGATATGTATGTAAGAGATATTTCAAGAAAAATTAGGACGAGTCTTTATATTAAGAAAAAACAGGGAGAATTTGTTGGAGCTTATGCGCCATATGGATATCAAAAAAGTATTTATGATAAGCATCAATTAGTGATCGATGAGGAAAGTGCTGCTGTTGTGAGGAGAATTTTTAATTTGTTTGTTCAAGGAAATTCTATTGCTGCAATTGCAGATGTGTTAACGCGGGAAGGAATCTCTATTCCAAGTATACAAAAGGGAATGAATCGTGGGGTTAAATCACCGCTTTTTGGGATTTGGACGTCTAGAACGATCACAGATATTTTAACTAATCCAACTTATATTGGTAATTTGACGCAAGGAAAGAGTAAAAAAATTAATTATAAATCGAAAAAAAGGATTCATACGAAAAAAGAAGACTGGATTACTAAGAAGGATAGTTGTCCTAAGATTGTTGAGGAGGAACTTTTCTTTCTTGCAAATACAATGTACCAGGCTAATTTACATCAATATAAAAAAAGGGAAAATGATCTTCTTTTAAAGGGGTTAGTTTATTGTGATGAATGTGGACATAAAATTGGTTTTCGTCAAGTTTCTAATCGATATATTTATGGGGAATGTAATTATTATTTAAAATATAGAAAATATCATGTTTGTACAACCCATAGTATTAAATATGAAATTTTAGAAAATCTTATTTTAAATGAGGTTATGGATATCATGAAAAAGGTAAATCGAGAACAAATTATTCGATCTATTTGTGGTAACCTTTTGGATAAAATTCATGAAAAGAATAGGAAAAGAATTGCTTTTTTAGAGAAAAATAGAGAGGTAAATGAAATTAAATTGTCTTCGCTTTACGAAGATAGGTTAGCAAAATTTATTGATGAAGTGAAGTATTTTCATATTAAAGAAAAAATTGAGGCAGAGGATAAGAAATATGCGGAGGAAATTCGTTTATTAGAAGAGAAAAATGAATGGTTGGTGAAACATTATCAAGAAGAAGAAAAAAGAATTTTGAAAAATGATAGGGTAGATAAAATTCTTTTGAGTGCTTTAATTGAGAAGATTACACTGACTAGTGATAAAAAAATAAATATTTATTATCGGATAAATTGTAACTTTTAAGGGAATCAGTTGTAACCCCGTCTTTAAATAAAAGTTTCAAATTCCAAAGTGATTGGCCTTACAACAATTCTCAAGTTTATTTACTAAATTCTATTATTGATGATTTAAAGACAGATGAGGATAGAGAATTTAAGACCACTAGTGATGGCTATCTTTTAACATCTTCTGTAAATTATCCTAATAATAAAAGTTTAACTAAACAGCATGTCTATGTTGATAAAAATTTAAAAATCACTAAAGTAGAAGTTGTTGATAAAAGTGATAATACACAAATTGTGATGAATTTTAAGAAGCAAGAGTTAAATAAAAAGTTTGATAAAAAATATTTTGCATTAAGTAATCTTCTTAGTATGAATCAAAAAAATGATACAACGAAAAAAGAGGAAAGTACAAAAAATAGTAGTGATAGTAATACAAATACGAATAGTAATGCTAATACAGGTGAAAATAGTACGAATAATAATGCAAATGAAAACGGAAATGTTAATCAAGAAAATCAACCAAATCATAGTACAACGAATGATAATAATGCACTTGATGGTAACAATACGACGACTAATAACAGTAATACAAATACTAACAGTAATACAAATAATAATAGTAGTGAGAATGGCACAACAAATTCTAATTCTAGTCAAAAAACATCTACGCAGGAAAAAACAACGGCTAAGATTAATGATGTTATCTATCCAATGTACTTACCAGATAATACTTATCTTACTAGTCAAGATACTGTTGATACTAAAGAGGGAAGTCGTTTAATTTTAACTTTTGGTGGTGATAGTTCCTTTGTTTTAGTAGAAGAAACAGCTGGTAAATCTGATGAGGGTCTTGTTATTCCTGTAAGTGGAGCGTTTGATTTTCTATCAGATGTTATTGGAGTAATTGGAAATAAATCTTTATCATGGCATAGTAATGGTATTGATTATTATATGACTAGTGATACCCTAGAAGTGTCAGAACTTGTTGAGATTGCTAGATCAGTTAGTGTTTTACCGGTGAGTAAATAAGAAAAACGCCTATCCTATTTTAAATAGGTAGGTATTTTTTTTGTTAAAAATACTTAAAAATTCTTTTCTTTATTTTTCCTTTTTTTCTATTTTTTTTACTTCTTCAATAGAAATATTTGCAATTTCAGCAATTGTTTTTAGATCAATATTCTTTTTTATCATTTCCTTAACCATTTCTATTTTGTTTTGTTCAATTCCTTGTTCAATTCCCTCTTTTAATCCTTCTTGTAATCCCTCATTTTTTGCATCTTCTAAAACATTATGTCTAACGACATCTGCCCAAAAGTCTGGGTTCCATTCGGATAACCACTTTACGTCTTTACAGGCATCTTCACAATCAGATACAAATTTTTCTTTTTCCATATCATTCATCACTAAATCCGCTATCTCCTTTAATTCATCTAAACTATTTGCATTAAGTAGGGATAACCAAATAATATCTTCCCTTAACTTGTTACCTTGATTATAATAAAGTTCTTTATAATAATCAAGAGATTTACAGATAATTTTATAATTATCTAGAAGTTTTTTGTGACTTTTTGTAGATAATATCTCATATTCTTCCTCTAAATCCTTATCACATTTTTGCGTATTTAAATTTAACTGATAGAAGTAGATTTTAGAAAAATCTTTGTAATTTACTCCAACATCAGTTGTATCAATGGTAATTTTATTTAAATAAAAAGTATTTCTTACTTTAACGGCATCAAATTTTTCAGAGTTTACTTCAATATCTATTCGTAAATTGTTGTTAATACGAGCATAAATATCTACAGTTTTATGATATTCTTTTTCTCTTGCACAAGTTAGTTCGTTATTTAGAATGGTAATTGTTGCAAGATTAGGATTAATATTTAATTTTAAAACACTAATTAAAAATTTTTTTAATATTTCAGGATTATTGGAGAATATTCGTTTAAACATAAAGTCACGGGTTAAGGGAATGAATTTTTCTACTGTTTTGGTAATGGTCATTTTCTTCTCCTTTCTAAAAGGGATACTTGTCCCTCTAATGATATTATTCGCTGTTTTTTTCCAAAATCCTTTTGAATATCAAAAAAAGTATTAATTTTTAATATTATTAAGATAATTTAATAAAAAAATCAATATTTGGAATATAGAATTCTAAGTATTGATTTTTAATTAAGCTATCTGTTAAAGATTTTTCTTTCTATTAATTCCTACCATACTGCCTAGTGTTGAGGTGAGGAGTATTATTATGTCATATAATAAGGTTTTTATTTGGTATTTACTAAGTAATAAGATAAAAATTGTAAAAATGAAAATAATGATACCACCCATTTTTAATCCTTCAATATATCCTTTTTTTGAAGAATTTAATCCTAGGCGATAGCTGGTAAGAAAAAGAGAAAGAAGTGGATAGATTAATTTTAAGATTGAGACAACTTTAGTGTTTATTAAATGAAAGTAATCAATAATGGTAAAAATTAGTGTTCCAATTAGTAATGATAGAAAAAATAGTCCTATAAATTTAAGTATTTTTTTCATGAATATCCTCCATTAAATCTTATGTTTTGTATAAAAAAATAGAAGTTACTCATAATAGTAATGGTGATAGAATGGATTTATTTTTAATTTTTATTAGAACGCTTTTCTTTTATTTTTTTATTTTTTTGGTTTATCGTATTATGGGAAAAAGGGAAGTTGGGCAATTAGGAATTATTGATTTAATTGTTTCTATTTTAATTGCGGAACTAGTGGTTATTAGTATTGAGAATTATGATAAGAGTATTTTTTTCTCTGTTATTCCTATTTTAACCCTTTTAGTTCTTCAAGTTTCGCTAGCGTTTTTGACGTTGAAGAAGCCTAAGGTGAGAATTTTTTTAGATGGGAATCCTTCTTTAATTATTGATAAAGGAAAGATTAATTATAAAGAGATGATGAGGCAAAAATACAATTTAGATGATTTAACGGTACAGTTGAGAGAAAAAGGGTATCGATCTATTGAAGAAATTGAGTATGCTATTTTGGAAAATAATGGGACATTATCATTATTTCCTTATCAAAAAGAGAAAAAGAAAACACCTTTACCACTTCCCATTATTTTAGATAGTTCTATTCAAAAGGATGCTTTAAAGGCTTTAGGAAAGACTGAAGAATGGGTAGAAGGAATTTTGAAGCAAAAGAATGTTAAATTAGAAAATGTTTTTTATGCTTTTTATAAGGACAATAATATTTTTATTATTAAGGACGAGGAATTGTTGTAGCGTCTTTTTTTTCTTTTATTTTTAAAAAAACTTCATGTAAAAACTATTGAAATTATGAGCGTATTATTATATACTTAGTATATAATTAAACTCTTGGAAGTGTATTAAGGAGTGGATGGCATGAAGGAAACTAGAATAATGAAGGTCTTTGAACAGTATATTAAGAAATTTGATATGAATAAGGGAAATGTTAAGGCTATGTATTTTCATAGTATTAAAATGATGGAACTTTGTAAAGATATTGCTACTAGTATTGGAATTTTTACTCCTGAGGAAGTTATTGTTTGTGGCTTGATTGGGTTATATCATGATATTGGCTATATTAGCAATAAATTTAAAAATTGTATTGTAACAGATGATTCTGTGGATAAGTCAAAAGTAACTATTGATATTCTTTTTGATAAAGATGCTTTAATGAGAAAAATTACTGATGATACGAAGTATGATGATACTATTAAAATTGCCATTTATTGTCAAAATAAAAATGGACTTCCTAGTGGGTTTAATCAGAAAATATTGTCGTTTTGTAGAGTTTTAAAAGATGCTCATATTATTGAAACATTTAGAATGGTTACAAACTATCCTTATATGGATATGTATATTGATCATTTTCCCAATGATTTAGCTTATAATGACTTTAAACAATTTAAAGTGATTAATGCAAAAATAAGTGATAATGATGCGGATAAAATATTGGAGGTAATGTCTTTAATTTTTGGATTGAATTATGCTTATAGTTATACTATTCTAAAAGAAGAAGGTTCTGTGAATAAATTAGTTGGTGCTTTAAAAATAAAAAACAAGAGTATTAATCGTTTTTTCTTTCAAATTGCTTCTGCTTTAAATGTATATATTGATAGAAAGATTGGTTAGTTTATCTTCTTTTTTTATTCTTTTATAATTAATTGTAAGTTAATTTATGATTATCTTTTTATTTTTATGGTAAACTTTTATATATATAGTAGGAATAGGAGTGATACTAGTGAATTTTAAGAATATAAATAGTAAAGTCATTATTAGTATTTTAATTCTTTTATTACTTATTGTTGGTGGTTATGGAATTGATTATGCTTTTTTTAAACCTACTGCAATTAATCGCTATATTGCCAGTAATATTTATAAAACGCCAGCTAATACTTCTTTTTTGTCTGATAACTTTTATCAATGTGTGGTAGATAGTTATAATTTGGAGAATGGAGTTAGTTTGGGATATACTACTTCCTTAAGTGATGAACAATTAATGTCAATCACTAGTTTATCTTGTTCTTATCGTGATGTTGATGATGCCTCTGGAATAGATAAGTTAACAAATTTAAGTTCTTTGGATTTATCTGGAAATCAGTTAAAACAATTGGATATTAGTAAGAATCTTAAATTAAAGGAATTGAATGTTCAGAATAATTCTTTAACGAGTATAGATGTTTCTTCTCATTCGTTATTAACTTCTTTGGATTTATCTTCTAATGAATTAGCAAATTTAGATATTCATAATAATATTAATTTAGTTGAATTAGATGTTTCTTCTAATGGTTTAACTGCTTTAGATATTAGTTATAATTCTGCTTTGATTTTGTTAGATGTTTCTGATAATCAGTTAGCGTCTTTGGATGTTAGTCATAATACTAAATTGGAGGATTTATCTGTTATTACTAATCAATTAAAGAGTTTGAATATTGATAATTTAATTTCTTTGGTTAATTTGAGTGTTTCTGATAACCAGTTAACATCTTTGGATGTTCATCTTAATACTAAATTGGAAAATTTATTGCTTCAAGATAATCAATTATCTGTTTTAGATATTTCAGAAAATAAGCAATTAAAAATGTTGGTTGTTTCTTCTAATTCTCTTACTAGTTTAGATATTCAAAAGAATACATTATTAGAATCTTTGGATGCTAGTGATAATCAATTAAGTACATTTTTAAGTGATAATAACACTCAATTAACGGATTTAAATTTAGAAGATAATCAACTGGAATTTTTAGATGTCACTACGGTAAGTGGATTGGTGAATTTATCTGTTTTCAATAATCAACTAAAATCTTTAGATTTGAGTCAAAATCATTTATTAGAAACTTTGAATGCTTCTTCTAATCAGTTAACTTCTTTTCAGATAAATGGGGGAGGGAGGTTAGTTGATTTGGTTTTAGATGATAATCAATTAACGTCTTTAGATCTTCAGAGTAATGTTGGATTAGAGTATTTGAGTGTTCATGACAATTTTTTAAAAGAATTAGATTTGAGTCAAAATGTTTCTTTAATTCGATTAAATGTTTCTTTTAATCAGCTAGAGAGTTTGGATGTGCGTCAAAATACTGATTTGGAATCTTTAGCTATTGATGATAATGAATTAACTTCTTTAGATATTGGGAGTAATATTCATCTGCTTAGTTTAAATGCTTCTTCTAATCATTTAACTACTTTGGATTTGCATCAAAATACAGAACTTGAATCTTTGTTTGTTGATGACAATGAATTAACTGTTTTGGATGTTGGGGAGAATATTCAACTACTTAGTTTAAATGCTTCTTCTAATCAGTTGAAGAAATTGGATGTTAGAAAAAATACTGATATTGCTTCTTTAAATGTTAGTGATACTTCATTAAATACACTTGATCTTAGCCAAAATACAAAATTGGTTTCTTTGGATTTGAGTAATAATTTATTTTCTTTAGATTTAGGAGTATTTTTATTGGGGGAGGCAATAGAGAAAGACTCACTTATTAATTTGGTACAATTACCATCTCATTTTACTTATGATGTTTCTTTTGAATTTTCTTCTGGATTAACAGAACGTGATTTAGATATTGTTAGTACTGAAGCTGGGGTACAAACGGTAAATAAAATAAATACTTTTTCATCTGATTCTTATCTAGAAACTTATACTGTTTGTATAGTTGATGTGAAATCAGATAAATATTTAATTGATAAAAATAGTGATTATTTGATAGTGGGGGGAGAATCGAATGATGAAATATTAGGAAATATTGTGGTTGAGAATGGTACTGCTTTGATAGAGGATGATAAATTACTTATTAAAAGCGGTGAGAAGGTTGTTAAGGAATTTCGTTTAATTCGATTGCGTTCTCGTAAATACGATATGAGTAAGAGTTATATTTATGTTGGACAAGATTCTAATGAAGTCATTATGAATAATATTGAGGCGAATGCAGATATTTTTATTGATGATAATCGAGATATCTTATCTATATCTTATTATAATAATGTAGTTATGAATTATCGGTTAATTCGTTTGAGAACGAAATATGATTTAAGTAATCATTATCTTTATACCTTGGATGATAATATTTTAGATAATATTGAAAGTAGTAATTATGTTCGGATTGAAGATAATCGTTTGGTTGTTCGTGGTGGTGCGGATGAAATATTAGATGTTTTTCCTATTTTAACGCTTACTAGTGATGATTATACGATTACGGATGATTATATTTATACAAAATACAATGATTTTGATTTAGATAAAATTCATTTGGTTAATGTTGATGGAGTGGTGGAGGATAATTATTTAAATATTTCCTATCAAGGAAAAACTTTACAAAAGTTACCAATTTACCAGATTCAGTCTAATCGTGTTATTCGATTTAGAGATAAAAATTTATATATTAAAGATAGTATGGATTATACGAATTTTCTTAATCATGTTATTTTTAATACTACTAATGAATTATTAAAGGCTGAGGTATATCGAGGAGAAAATAAAGTTACTACAGGTAATGTTATGGAAGGAGATACTTTAGAGGTATTTTATCAAGGTAAGGAAATTGATCGTTATACCATTTTACTTGCACAAGATGTTATTACTTATCAAGAGGGCGCCGATGTTTTATTAACGGATACATATGGTGTTGATATATTAAAGAATTTAAGAATTAATGATACTTTTTTAGAGGTAAAGAAATTGATAGAAACAGATGGAGTTATTTCAATTAAAGATAAGGATAATCAAGTATTAGAGGATAGTCATTTGATTAGGACAGGGGATCGAATGGAAGTATCATTTGCAAGTGCTAATCCATATTTGATTTATTTATCTATCCGAGGAGATGTTACTGGAAGTGGTAGTATTTCTGATGAGGATGTTTTGAAATCTTATCAAATTTTAAGGGGAGAGAAGGTGGATAGATATATTGAAGCTTCTTCTGATGTTGTTGGTGATGGTGTGATTAAGATTAATGATGTAGCAAAATTACATCAATATGTGAATAAGAAAATAAAAAGTTTGGAGGATTAATGATGAAAAAAATGAAAAAAAGTTTAGTTTTGTTGCTATTGCTTATTCCTTTTCATGTTCGGGCTTTGACGGGAAGTATTGCTGTTACTTGTGACAAAACAAAGGTTTCTCCTGGTGATACGATAAGTTGTTCAATAAGGGGAACGGCAGCGGATGATTCGGTACCTTCGGTTAGTGCTAAGTTGAAGTTGAGTTCTAATTTGACTTTAGGTAATGTTGTTGTGGATAGTTCATGGCAAGGAGATGGTGAAGGGGGAAATATTGATTTATATACTGATAGTAATAAGACAGGAACTTTCAATATTGCAACCTTTACTGCTACGGTATCTTCTAGTATTTCTGGGGGGACTAGTGAAAAAATTACTCTAGATACTGTAAAATTTTCGGGGAGTGATTTTAATGAGGTAGATATTGCTGGGACTTCTCTTGGAATAGATGTTTTATCGGGAATTAATACGGCATCTAGTATTACGATATCTTCTGGTACGTTAAGCCCTGCTTTTAATCCTAATGTCATGGATTATTCTGCAACGGTAAAGGCAGATAAGGTTACGATTAGTGCCACAAGAACAGATGATAAATCAACTTTATCTGGAAATATTGGCGAAGTTTCTTTAAATTATGGGGCAAATACTTTTAAGATTAATGTGGTCAGTCAATCGGGTGCTACTAGGACATATTCAATTGTGATTACTAGGCCAGACGAGAGAGATACAGACAATAAATTGGCAAGTTTATTGGTTAATAATAAAAGTGTGGATTTAATTGATGGACAAACTTCTTATGTTTATGAGGTAGAAAATAATGTTACTGTAGCAGAGATAGGAGCGGTTTTAAATTCGGAATCTTCTGTGTTTTTAGAGGATTTTGGCCCTAGAAGTATTAATTTAGTAGAAGGAGAAAATAGAGTTGAAATTAAGGTAAAAGCTGAAAATGGTGAAGAAGTAACTTATACTTTAATTATTAATAGAAAAAAGGCAGAAACTACTAATGATGGGACATCTAATAGTGCAAATAATTCTCAGATTAATAATCCTAAAACAGGGATGGGTTCGTTTTATATTATTGTTTTAATTGTCTTATTATCGGGAATTTCAATGTTTTGCTTTTATCAAGTTTATCAAGAAAAAACAGGAAGGAATAATAAAGCATGAAAAATAAAGATAAGGTGATTATTGTTGTTCTAGTTGTGGTATTAGTCATTTGTTGTGTTTTTGTTGGCTATATTACTTCTATGAAGGGTGAGAATAATGAAAATGATAAATATCTTACTCTCTCTTGTGATAATGATGAAATTAAAATGAATCAAACACTTACTTGTTATTTAAAAGGAAATCGTCCTAATTATGAAGTTTCTGCTTTTTCTTCTACATTAGAAGATGGTGTGAATTTTAAGGTTGAAAAGATTACTCCAGATAAATCTTTTAAGGGAGATGGAGAAAATGGTGATATTGATTTATATACAGATAATAATAAAAAAGGAAAGTTTGCCATTTTGTCTTTTCAAATTAAATTAGTGAATCAAGATTATGATAAAATAAATATCATTCTAAGGGAAAATAGTTTTTTTGATGAAAAATTTGAGCAACATTCGTTAAGTAATATTTCTAAAACAATAAAGGTAAAGAAGTAAGGAGATGATAAGGGATGAAGAAAATAATAGAAAATAAAAAATACTTTTTTCTGGGAATTTTATTTATTCTTGTTTTGTTAATTCCATTGGTTATATTTTCTTTTTCAAAAAGTTATGCCTTGGAAGGATTTGGGCAAGTTAATCTTACTTGTGATAAAACGGTTGCTGTTGGTGGGGAAAATATTTCTTGTACGGCTACAGGGACTGTAGCGGCTGAGAGTCAAGTGCCTGCACTATCTTCGGTGATTGAATTAAGTGATAACTTGGAATTTGTTAGTTTTACTACTGATTCCTCTTGGCTTGGAGATGGTACGGATGGAAAAATTGAATTATATACTGATGTGAATAAGAGTTCAACTTTTCCTATTGGGACATTTACAGTAAAGGTAAAAGAGGGAGTAGTGAATACTGAGGAGTCTATTCAATTTGTAAAAACTTATTTTTATGATAAAGACTTTAAAGAGCAAGCCGTAAAAGATGCTACTTTAAAGGTTAAAACACCACAATATACTTCAAAAGATTATTCTATTAAAGATGATTATATTATTGTTAATACTAAGGATATTAAAACTATTTTATCTTCTATTCAAACAGAAGGATGTACAGCAGTTGTTCATAATAATAATCAAGATGTTACTTCTGGAACAATTCAAGAGGGAGCTTCTGTTAAAATTGTAAGTAATTCAAAAGTATTAAAAGAATTATCGGTTATTTATATTAATTCAGAGAAATATGATTTAACTAAGGATTATTTATTGACTTCTTTAGATAGTTTGGATGATATTATAAGTGATGTAGAAGTTATTAATGGTACTTTAAGTATTAAGAATGGTAAGTTAGTATTAAGCCATAATAGTACAGGAATTTATGAATATGATATTTTAAATTTAACTTCTGATAAATACTTTATTGATATTCAAAAGAAGGTAATGTTAGTATCTGATGAAATAGATGATAGTTTAAAAAATAATATTCATATTTCTAGTAATATGAGTATGGCAAGAGATGGGGAAGTATTAAAGATAAGTTATAAAAATAATGTTATTTTGGAATTGGCTATTGTTCATTTAGATTCTAGTATTTATCAAGTTGATTTAAAAAATCGCTATGTATATATTTTATTTGATTCTTTAGAAAATAGTATTTTATCTAAATTTAATTCAAATGCTACTTTGTCTATTACAAATAATAAATTATCAATTAGTAAAAATAATGAAATTGTGTCTAGTTTAGATGTTATTAATTTAAAGACAGATAAGTATTTAATTCATTCTACTAGTGGTGGAGAGAATAGTTATATTTATACACAAACTGATTTTACATCTGATGAGGTTCTTAAGAATGTTACTTCTTTAAATGGGAAGTTATCTTTGGAAAATGATCAGTTAATTCTTAGCTATAATGGTAAAAGGGTAGATTATTATAATATTTTGTATTTTACTAGTCATGATTATTCATTTAAGGATAAAACAATTTTAACTAAAGAAGTTGTCGATTATAATACTTTTATTTCTAAGATTTCTTTTAAAGGACTTACTTATCAGGTATGTAATACTTTATCTACTGAAGTAACTAGTGGCAATATTGAAGATAATTATTACTTGAGATTGCTTAGAGATGGAGTAATTATTGATACTTATAAAATCAGAGTGGAATATTTTGAATTGAAAAATTTAGCGGTTAATGATGAGAATAAGATTATTTATAACCTTAATTTAAATAGTACTTATAATGATCTTATTAAAAATATTGATACTAGTGGTGAAGTTACATTTTTTGATAAGAATAATCGTCAGTTGCAATTAAGTGATAAAGTGATGACTTATAGTACTTTACAAGTTAAATTATCTTCTGGTACTAAAACTTATCAGTTATCTGTATTTGGTGATGTAACGGGGACAGGTACGGTGACAGCTGGAGATATTGCTAAAATTTATCAGGCAGTAAAAGGAAAAATAACTTTAGATACTGTTTCTACTTTAGCTGCTGATGTTACTCATGATGGTAAAATTGCTGTAAATGATGTTGCTAAGGCATATTCTTATTTGAAAGGGAAAATTTCAAGTTTTAATTAAAAAAAGTAAAAATTAATCAGGATAAAATTATGAAATAATTTTTAAATCATTCTAAAGCCTTATAAATAAAGGCCAAAGAACGATTTTTTTGTTAAAAACCGATACTTAATTGAACATTAAATAACAAAATATTTCAGATAAAAACTCTTCGAAATTATTTGATAGATGTTTCCTAATAGATTTTAAACTCATTTGATATCTAGATTTAACTCTATTAAGTATTGCTAGTACAAATTTATGTACAATTTCTAAATTTAACAATGCTTTCTTATTTGTTGTTTTATTATAATCTTGACAAAAAGTGAAATCTAAATGCCAATGTATTTTGTTTTCTACTCCCCAATGTCCTCTTGTTGCAATACTAAATTCTTTGATATTAACTTGTTTACTTGAAATACAATATCTGTTTTCAACGGTTGTTATTATTTGTTCTACTTTTTCTTTTTTGGCATTTTTTCTTTCATTTTTTACTAAAACTTTCTTTGTAATAGATTTCCTAACTAAACCAAAACTATGTATGTTTTTCCAGTCTGAAAGCTTAGGGTACCAATTAATATCTGATGTTTGGAAATACTCATATTTAATAAAAGATGAATGACTTTTCTCACTTTCTTCATAATAAGATGATTGAGTATTTCCAGCAATTATTTCTTTACATCTTTTTTCATCAAAATAAAGTACGAGATCATCATAAAAATTTTTTTGATTGCCTTTTATAGGAATGATATAATCACCACTAGATTTAATTACTGTTTCGACATTTTTTGTTCAATCTATTGACTTATTTTTTTAAAAGTAATAAAATATTATTCAAATCGTTGGAGGAGTGATGTGTTATGATTATGAAATGTTGCTGTAATGCGTTAAATATTATAAAACTTTGCTTAATAGATGTCTTCTACTGTTTTGCTTGTGGCAACTGCTGCAAGGTATCATTATGCACTCCTTTAAATATTATTTGTATAAATGGTGACTAAAAATGAATATTTTTTTAGCCGCCATTTTTTGTTATGTTGGAGGTGTTTTTGATGAATAATATTACGTTACAAGATTTGTTAGATAAGTTGGAAGAGTATAATCCAGAAGAAGTAGAAATTGTAAAAAGAGCTTATGAATATGCTGACACATTACATCAAGGTCAAATGAGGCAAAGTGGAGAACCTTATATAAGTCATCCATTAAATGTTGCTTATATTTTAGCAGATATGCACGCTGGCAAGGATACTATATGTGCTGGTCTTTTGCATGATACATTAGAAGATACTAATATAACTAAAGAAGACATATCTCATGATTTTAATCAAAATGTTGCTAATTTAGTGGATGGAGTTACAAAATTAGCTAAAATGAACTTTTCTTCTAAGCAAGCACAAAATTATGCAAATACAAGAAAAATAATAACAGGAATAACTGAGGACGTTAGAATAATTATAATTAAACTTGCTGATAGACTTCATAACATGAGGACATTGGGATTTAAATCAGAGTTTAAACAAAAAGAAAATGCACTTGAAACTATGGAAATATTTGTTCCTCTTGCTTACTATATAGGTGCTTATAGAATAAAATCAGAATTAGAAGATCTATCATTGCAATATTTAAAACCTGACATGTATAAAACTATAGAAGAAAGAAAATTAAAAATTGAAGAATCAAGTGAAGATTGTTTAAAAGAAATGTTATATAAGATAGAAACATTATTAAATGATCGAAATATACCAAATGAAATAAAGATAAGAACAAAAAACATTTATGGTATATATAAAAGATTAAGTGAAGGTCATAAGTTATCTGATATACATGATTTGTTAGCACTTAAAATAATGGTAGATGAAGTGGCGAATTGTTATTATACATTGGGAATGATTCATCAAGAATATCATCCAATAAATGATAAGTTTAAAGATTATATTTGTAATCCGAAAACGAATATGTATCAAAGTTTGCATACAACAGTTTTTGGACCAGATGATAGATTGGTTCAAACTCAAATAAGAACTTTTGATATGGATAAAGTGGCATCATTCGGATTAACTGCATATTGGGATGAGCAAAAGGGAGCAGCAAGAGATGTAATGCAAGAAGATCTAAAACAAAAATTTCAGTTTTTTAAATCACTAACAGAGATTAATTCTATGTTTGGAGATAATCAACAATTTGTAAATCAAGTAAAGACTGAATTATTTGCAGACAGAGTATACGTATATACAACAAAAGGAGATATCATAGAACTTCCAAAAGGAGCAACGCCAATAGATTTTGCATATAAAATCCACACAGATATAGGAAATACAATGGTAGGCGTATTCGTAAATGACGAATTTGTACCAATAGATTATGTATTAAAAAATAAAGATAGAGTTAGGATTGTTACTGATGAATTATCTTACGGTCCAAGAGAAGATTGGATAGACAAAGCACAAACAAGTTTAGCAAAAAGAAAAATAAAAGAATTCAATAAAAAATAGTTGTAAAAAAAGATGTCAAACATAAAAAAAATAAAAGTTCAAATGTTATAATGATAGTTAGAGAGGTGATTGGAATGTATGAGTATCAAGGTAAAAATGTGATTATCATGTTATGCTCAAAATGTAACATTAATTGCAAGCATTGTTATATTAAATATAATGGTAATTTCTCACCAGAAGAATTGAAAAAAATATTTGATAAAATAAAAGATAAGTATTTTATTATTTTGAACGGAACAGAACCGATTCTTTTTCCAGAATATTATGAATTATATAAAGAAAACTCTCAAAATAGAATTTTAACTAATGGATTAGAATTAATTAGAAATCCAGATTTGTATGATATTTTAAAAGAAAACGGAATAAATGAAATTGCCTTGTCATATCACTTTGGAATTCAAGATGATATATCTGCTGTCAAAAGCCCAATGTTAGATGGTTTAATTGAAAATCTTGTAGAAAATGGGTTTCAAGTAAAACTAATGACAACATTATCAAGTGATAATTATAAAATGATTTCAACAATGTGTAGTAAAGCTTATGAATTGGGAGCTAAAACAATTAAATTTACAAATTACATTTATCAAGGAAATGCACAGAAAAATGATTTTACAAAAGTATTAAACCAAGAACAAATAGATGAAGTTTTATCTGAAATAGACTATTGTCGCTCATTATATGATAAAGAAGATTTAAAAATTGAACGTTGTGGAACATTTGGTCCTAAACAAGGAAATTCAGAAAAATTTGAATGTTTAGCTTGTAATAATATGGCTGTTATAACTCCTGATTTAAATGTTTATCAATGTGTTTTTGATATTGATAGGGGAAATGAAATCGGTAGAGTGATAGATGGTAAAATAATGATTGATGATGAATATAAATCACTTGATAAGTCTTATTGTAAAGTATTGAAGAAGTATAATGGGATTGGAGGGCAACGATGAGTCAACCAATAGTAGGAATTGTTTCGAGCAATGAATTAATAGAAAAAGGAACATATAAAAAGCCTGTTCAAGATGTGAATGATGATTACTTAAATATGATATATAAGTATGGAGGTGTACCAATTATCATTCCAAATACCAATAGTTTTGTTTCATTAAAATCATTTATAGACAAAATGGATGCTTTATTATTAATTGGAGGAGAAGATGTTTCTGATAGATGTTATTCAGGAAAAAAGAGTGAAAATCCAAGAGATAATTTTGAAATTGAAATATATAAATATTTTAAACAAAACAAAAAACCAATACTTGGAATTTGTAGAGGATTGCAAATAATAAATGTAGCTGAAGGCGGGACATTAAAGAACATTGAAGAAGATAAAGTAGAGCATAAGATTGGAATGGATGGCTGGGTTAATTATCACGATATAAGAATTATTAATAATACAAAACTGAAAAAGTTAATATCTAAAACTAGTTATACTGTTTCATCAGTACATCATCAAGCAATAGATAAATTAGGTAAATCTTTAGTTATATCAGCTACAGCCTCTGATGGCATAGTAGAAGCTATAGAAAGTTTTGACGATACATTTATGATGGCATTCCAAGGGCATATAGAAAAATGCTTAAATAATTATGAAGCGTATGGTAGAGTTGTAAAAAAATTTATAGAGGAGGCAAAAAATGAATAAAAAAGAAATTTTAAAGTTGCCAATTTATAAGAATCAAATTGGCAAGTATTTAACAAAAAAGGATATAGTATCTAATTTCCCACATAATTTTGAAATAAAAGATGGTATAGAATATGAATATGCTACAACCTCTGGAACAACGTCTGATAGAATGGAAATAATAAGAAAACCAAATTGGTGGAAAGACGAATATAAAAGAACGTATTCAAATGAAAAAAAATTGGAAAAATATTTAGACGAGAAATTGCATAAGGTTATTTTTACAACTGCTCAATGTTCAAATTTAGTGTGTTTTGTAGAAAAACCGTCAATGGAGAAGAGAACTATTGGAAATACATTATATGTAAACAATACTTTTAATCCTTGGGACTGGACAAAAGAGAATATTCAAGAAATAATAAAAGAAATAAATTATTTTAAGCCCTATTATTTAGATGCCGATCCAGTTTATCTTGCAGTATTTTTGTATTTGAAAGAAAAATATAAAATTAAGACTAAAATTTTTACTCCAACAATAATCACATTAAGTTATGAATATGTTACAGGTAATCTTAGAAAATATATTTCAGATTATTTTAAAACTGATATTAGAAATTTGTATGGAACTACTGAATTTGGATATGCTTTTCTTGAAAATGAAAATGGAAAAATGCATATTTGTAAAGATTTGATTGATATAAAACTTTTACCAATTAATGATGATGAAAGTAATAATATTTATTCAATAATAATAGACAGTTATAAAAATGAATATATGCCACTTTTAAATTATAAAGTTGGAGACCTTGTTCAAGCAACACCAAAGGAATATAAGAATTTTGCCAAAGATGGAATTGTAAGTAAAATGGCTGGAAGAGAAAAGGATTTAATTGACAATAAAATATCCTTTTCAATGCTAGATGATATTATTAGTAGTGTCTCTAGTAAAATATTACTTTATCAATTTTACTTTATTGATAAAAATATTTGTAATTTTAAATATATAACATTGGATGACTCTGAAATATCAGAAACAGAAATGAAAAATATAACTAATAAACTTGAAGACATGGGATTGAATATTTCGATAACATTTAATAAAGTTGAAGAAATATCACCAGAGATGTCAGGAAAATTTTCAATTTTAAAAAGAGGAATATAATATATGAAACAAGATATAAGAAAAGATTTTCCAATGTTAGAAAGTAATATTATTTATTTTGATAATTCTTCAACTTCTTTGAAACCTTATAGTGTATTAGAAAGTATTACAGAGTTTTATACAAAATATACTTCAAATGCGTATAGAGGTAGTTACATTAATTCTGAATATATTTCGTTAAAAATAGATGAAACAAGAGAACTTGTAGCAACAATGTTAAATTGTTCCCCTAGAGAAGTTATTTTTACTTCAAATTGCACTGATTCTATAAATCAACTTGTGAGGATGTTGAATATAAATAAAAGAACTAAGGTTATCTGCTCATTATTAGAACATCATTCAAACTATCTACCTTGGTTAAACAATGCAAATATATTAACTGTTAATTTGAATGACGATGGTACAATAGACTTAATAGAATTAGAAAAATTATTAAAAGAGAATAAGGTCAAATTGGTAAGTATTACAGCCTTATCAAATGTTACAGGAAATGTACAACCAATTAAAGAAATTTGTCAAATTGCCCATAAATACAAAGCACTTGTAAATTTGGATTGCTGTCAATTTGCTCCACATTACAAAATAAATGTAAAAGATATTGATTGTGATTTTTTGACTTTGTCAGCTCATAAAATGTGTGGACCAAGTGGACTGGGCGTAATATATGGTAAAAAAGATTTATTATTGAAATGCAAAAAAGCTAAATATGGTGGTGGAATGGTAGATAGGATTATTGATAATGAAGACATTAGATATAAAGAAATTCCATATTGTTTCGAGGCAGGTACACCTGCAATAGAAAATATTTTGGGTTTTGCAAGTGCAATAAGATATTACTTATCGTATGGTTATGATAATATTACAAAAAGAAATAAAGAACTAAATGATTATTTTTATAAAAAAATATTAGCAAGTAAAAATATTGAGTTGATTTTTCCAATTTCAAAAAAACATGCTCCAATTTTTACTTTCAAATTAAAAAATAAAGATTTAAATTTAAATTATGTTGCAAAAATTTTATCAGATTCTGCTAATATTTGCGTTTCTTCTGGCTATCAATGTTGTCAACCATTATATAATAGTATGAAAGAAAAAGGTGGAATAAGGGTATCATTGCAATTTTATAATACTGAAGAAGAAATAGATTATTTTTTCAATATAATAGATAATTTAAAAATATAAGGAGGTTTGAAGATGGAATATAAATTATCAGTAGGATTTAATGGGGATCTAGACCTATTAGAAAAAATGTATGCGGATAAAGAGAATAAAATAGGGACACTTTATACAGGAGGTTATCTTAAAGAAGTAACCAGTGGAAGGTATCAACACAGTAAGAGCGAACAAGAATTAGAAAGAATTGTTGAAGCTGTCCATGATAAAAATGCAAGATTAGCTGTAACATTGAATTCACCATGCAATGTTCCTCCGCTTTCAGAAAAACAATGGTGGGAAAATGTAAAAAATTACTTAAAACATTTAGAGTCAATTGGAGTTGATACAGCAATTATTGCTCATCCATTTATAATGGCTCTTGCAAAAGAAAATACAAACTTAAGTGTAGCCGCATCAATAATTTGTGATGTTAATACTCCACGTGGTGCATTATATTATGAAGATATGGGTGCTGATGTGATAGTTCCATCATCTTCAATTAATTATGATTTAGAACAATTAAAACAAATTAAGGCAAATTTAAAAAAAGCAAAGTTAGCATTATTAGTTAATGAAGCTTGTTTAGGAAATTGTCCTTGGAGAAGATTTCATCAAAATGCTTTATCACACGCTGATAGAAAAGGTTATGATTTAGATTATGCAATGAGTTGCACAGGTTTGTATGAAAAAAATCCTTATATGATGTTAACAAATAATGTTGTACGACCAGAAGACTTAAAGGAATATGAAGGAATTAGCGACATGTTCAAATTAGTTGGAAGGACAACTGACGAAGAAACATTATTAAAAATGATTCATGCTTATTCAACTGAATCATATCATGGAAATTTGGTGGAAATAGTAGATAAAGGGTTTAGTGAATTCATCAATTTACCAAACGATCAGTTGGATTCATTATTTGCACAAAAATCAAGTTGTATTAAAAATTGTCAAAATTGTTCTAAATGTAAAACTTTATATAGAAAAATAAATAGATAAATAATAGGAGGATATATATGGAAAGATTATTAAATTTGGAAGCAACCTCTTATTGTAATGCTAATTGTAGTATGTGTCCTAGAGATTGTGTAAAAGAATATGGATATATTTCTTTAGATACCGTTGACAAATTGATTGATAAAATTGGGGATTATTTACTATATGAAATATCAATTTCTGGAAGGGGCGAACCAACTTTTCACCCACAATTAATAGAAATAATAAAAAAATTACAAACTTTAAAGACAAAAATATCTGTTGTAACAACAACAGATGGTATTAAGGATGCAACATATAAACAATTAATTGACGAATTAGATATTATGAGAATATCGGTAAGTTCTATAGATGAACAAATCTTTAAGAAGATTCATAGAGGACTAAATTATGATAAGATTTGGGCAAATATTACTAAATTAGTAAATTATAATCCTGAAAAATTACATATTCATTTAGTAGGTGGCGAAGAGACATACCCAGCACTAGAAAAAACTATATCATTTTTTAAAGCTAATGATGTTAACAATATTTATCTATTACCATTATGGAATAGAGGCGGAAATGTTGAAGAACAGGAAATTCTAGATTTGAGAAAGCAAATTGTTGAAAAATATAATATTTTTTATTCAGAAGATGAATACTTAGATGAAACAAAAGTTAGAAATTTAGCAAATCCGAATTATTGTCCATTGGGAGACACAAGCATTTCGGTAAATTATAAAGGTGATATGATTGGCTGTTTTCAAGATTTTGAAAATTTGACTAAAATTTGTAGTGTTGATGATGATGTAGATTTTATAACAGAAAGGGTTAAAGTATTAAAGAAAATGCCAGTTTGTAGAAGTTGTAATTCTTACAATCAAGCACGAAAGTGATGGAGTGTTTATATGGAAATAAAACAATATTTTATTGAAAATTATATTAATAAATTTAGTGAAAATGATTATATAGGTGTTGAAATTGAAATGCCTATAATTAATTTGAATTCTCCTTATATTGTTAATAGTAAAGTAATTGAAGGATTATTTTCGACCTTTCTTGATAATGAAGAATTTAAAATAGAAAATTATGATAATGAAAAAAATATCATTTCAATAAAAAATATAAAAACAAATGACACTGTATCTTTAGAGTATTCTTTCAATACAATCGAATTATCGTTAGGAAAAGAATTGTTAATTGATAGGTTGAAAGAAAAATTTGATTTTTACTATAATTTTATTAAACAATATTTGGAAAAATATGAGTACGAAATATATTGTGGTGGTATAAATCCTAATTATCATTATATAGATAAAACATGTTTAAATCAGGATAGATATAAAGTTATTGAAAGATTATTGACTAATAGTAGTAACAGTGATTTATATAACCAATTTTGCTCATATTGTTGCAGCATACAAACTCATATTAATACATCTAAGGATAATATAGTAAATTTAATAAATATGTTGTCAAAAGTGGAAAATAATAAAATGGAAATATTTTCTAATTCATATATGAAAGAGACTAACTTAAAAAATAGTAGAAAATATTTGTGGGAGAATAGCAACTTTGGTCCTTTAAATATTGGTACAAATCCTAATTATAACAATTTAGAAGATTTACTTAATGATTATTCTAAGCGAAATTTATTCTTTGTTGAAAGAAATAACAAGTACCTTCTTTTGAATGCAAAACAACCACTAAATAAATATCTTGATAAGAAAAGAGTTAAGGCTACAGATGAATATGGAAAAACTTGTTATGTAGTACCATCATATTCTGATCTTGATAATTTTAGGTCATATAGAAGTGTTGAATTGACAAAATATGGTACGTTAGAAATTAGAAGTGATTGTACTCAATCAAAAGAAAATATATTTAAGTTGATTGCATTTAATGTTGGAGTATGTAAGAATCATTTAGAAATATTGAAATATTTAGATATGAATAAAAAAATTACAAATGAGAGATTAGTAGAATTTTGTATTAAGGGTTTGAAAATGCGTAATTTTGGTGAAGAAAAGTATATGGAGGTAAGTAATGACTAAGAAAAAAATAGGTATTTGGATGTATGAAAATGACAATGGAATAAACATAAAGAAAAAACTTGTTTCCTCATTGAAAGATTTGGGCTACGAAGTCTATTCAGATTTTGATATGCGAGAGTGCTATTTAAAAAATGGAAAAGTTTATGCAAAAGATGGATACTGTTTGTCAGATGTTGATATATTTTATCACATGAATGCTGATGAGCAAAATCGATATCAAAATGATATATTAAGATTATTAGAATTATCAGGCGTTCATGTTTTTAATGATTATCAATCATTTATATATTGTAAAGATAAGGTTATAAGTAATTTACTTTTAAGAAAAAACGGTATTTTAGTACCTCCATCAATGCTGATAAATAATAAATTAACAAAAGAAGAATTAAAAAAAATTATAGATGAGTGGGGAACAGTAATTGTAAAACCTCGAACAAATCATGGCGGTAAAGGAATAATTAAGATTGATAATTATGAATTGTTTTGTGATTTTTATGAAGCTACAAAAGCATCTACAAAAGATTATTATTTAGAAAAATATATTCCCTTTAAATCCCATGACTATAGAGCAGAAGTTTTTAATGGTGAAGTTATAGGAACGTATTGCCGTGGAAAATGTGGTACATATAAAACAAATATTTCCTCTGGTGGTTCAATGGAAGACATTACAGTACCAGAAGAATTTAAAGAAATAGCATTAAAAGCCGCTAAAACGCTTAATGTAACAACAACTATTGTTGATATGATTTTATCAGAGGAGGACAAAAAGATATACGTTCTTGAGGTCAATCCTATAATGGGAATATTTTTAGAAGAAGGTATGAAAGCAGGTACAAAAATGCCAATTCAAACAAAAATTCCTGAATCATTTAAAACTGATAAAATTAAATTGGAAAAAATAATTAATTATATAGATAATTATTTGAAAAACAATTAAGAAAATGAAATGATTACATATTTATAATTCACTTCTTATGAGAGTTAAAATGTAAAATTGCCTTACAAAAGAAAAAAATATGTATGTTTTGATTAAGTGAAAGGAATGAATGGTTAGTATGAAAAAAGATTTTATGATTATTGCAGGACCATGTGCTGTCGAATCAAAAGAACAAATAATAAGAATTGCTAAATCTTTAAAAGAAATAGGAGTAGATGTCCTAAGAGGAGGAGCTTTTAAACCTCGAACAAATCCTAATAGCTTTCAAGGCTTACAAGATGAAGGCATTGAATATTTGTTAGAAGCTAAGAAAGTAACAGGCTTGCCAATAATAACAGAGTTATTAACAATAGAACAAGTAAAAAAATATGGTAATGTTATAGATATTATTCAAATTGGTAGTAGAAATATGTACAATTACGAATTATTAAAAGAGGTAGGAAAATTAAATAAGCCTGTTATGTTAAAGCGTGGATTATCTGCTACTTATAATGAATGGCTATCTGCTTGTGAATATATAAAGCAAAATGGAAATGACAATATTATTGTTTGTGAAAGGGGCATAAGAAGTTTTGATAATTCAACACGTAATGTTCTTGATTTGCAAGCTATTCCATACATAAAGAAACATTCTGATTTTCCAATAATTATAGATCCTAGTCATGCTGTTGGTAATAATTATATGATTGAATCTATGTGCTGTGCAGCAACGGCTGCGGGGTGTGATGGTATAATGGTGGAAGTTCATGATAATCCTAGTGAAGCGTTATGTGATAAGGATCAGGCAATAACAATTGATGAATTTTCTAATATATGCAATAAAATAAAAAAAATAAGGGAAATCAACCAATTTTGATATTAAATTTACTTGAATTCATTGACTGAAATAAATTTTATGCTATAATAAACAGAAATCTAAAAATTTAAGGGGGAATACTCATGTTAGACAAAAGATTTAATCTTGAAAATGAAAAGGAAATGCAAAAATTATGGGAAGAAAAAGAAGCCTATAAATTTAAAGGTGTAGATGAACGACCAGTTTATTCAGTCGATACACCTCCTCCAACAGTAAGCGGTAAGTTACATGTTGGACATATATTTTCATTCACTCAATCTGAAATGCTTGTTAGGTATCACAGATTAAAAGGTGAAAATGTATATTATCCATTTGGATTTGATGACAATGGTTTGCCAACAGAAAGATTGGTTGAAAGAGAAGAGGGTATATTTGCAAAAGATTTACCTAGAAGTGAATTTATTGAAAAATGTACTGCTACAAAAGATAAATATATTAAAGAATTCCAAGATTTATTTAAGCGTTTAGGAATCAGTGCTGATTGGGATTTGGGATATGATACTATAAATGAATTGTCTAGAAAAGTTTCACAAAGATCATTTATAGATTTAGTAAAAAAAGGAAAAGCGTATAGAAAGGAAATGCCAGTTTTATGGTGTCCTTGCTGCCAAACTTCTATTGCACAAGCAGAACTTGAAAATAAAGATGTAAAAAGTTATTTCAATTATATTAATTTTTCTGTTGATAATAAAGATTTAGAAATAGCTACAACAAGACCTGAGTTTTTAGGTGGATGTGTTGCAATATTTGTAAATCCTAATGATGAAAGATATAAAGATTTAATAGGAAAAACTGCTACTGTTCCGTTATATAATAATCAAGTTCCAATCATTGCAGATGAAAAAGTTGCAATAGACAAAGGTACTGGCGTTGTTATGTGTTGTACATTTGGAGATCAAACTGATATGGAATGGCAAAAAGAATATAATCTTCCAATTAAGAAAGTAATGCAGGCTGATGGAACAATTAATCCAGAAGTTGCTATAATTGGTGGAATGAAAACGCTTGATGCAAGGATGAAGATTGTTGAGGAATTACAAAAACAAGGTCTATTAGTAAAAAGTGAAAAAATTGAACATTCTGTAAGTACGCATGAGAGATGTGGAAATGAAATAGAAATAATTAATTCTCCACAATGGTACATTGACATTTTAAGTATAAAAGATGAATTAATTAAAGCAGCAGATGAAATTAATTGGCATCCAGAATCTATGAAAACTAGATATTTAGATTGGGTTAATAATTTAAAATGGGATTGGTGCATATCAAGACAAAGATATTTTGGTGTACCATTTCCAGTATGGTATTGTAAAGAGTGTGGAGATGTAATGATTCCTGAAGATAAAGAATTACCATTAAATCCATTAGAACATAACCCACATGGTGCTTGTAAGTGTGGATGTAAGGAATTTATACCTGAAACAGCTGTAATGGATACATGGGCAACATCATCTGTATCACCATTCATTAATATGAAATATGGTGAAGATGACGAAAGAAAATTCTTATATCCTATGAGTATGAGAAGCCATGCACATGAAATAATAAGAACATGGACATTCTATTCAATTGTAAAAAGTTTATATCATACTGGACAAGTACCTTGGAAAGATTTAATGATTTCAGGATTTGTACTTGCTAAAAAAGGCGAGAAAATAAGCAAATCTAAAAATAATGCTAAGATGTCTCCTAATGACTTATTAGATACTTATGGTGCTGATATGATAAGATATTGGACTGCATCAAATAAATTAGGAACAGATACATGGTTTGATACAAAAGATATAGAAAGTTCAAAGAGATTTATGAACAAATTATGGAATTCTGCTAAATTTGTAGATATGCACATCAAGGATGCTGATTTAAGTGAAGAAACAGAATTGCAATCTATTGATAAATGGTTAATCTCTAGATGTCACGAAACATTTGAAAAATATCAACAACAAATGGAAAACTATGAAATGGGCTTAGCAAGACAAGAAATTGATAAATTTTTCTGGAACGATTTATGTGATAATTATTTAGAAATGGCAAAAGAGAGATTATATAATCCTGATAATAAATATGGAGATTCCCAAAAAGCTGCTCAACAAACTTTAGCAACTGTATTCCTTGAAGTATTAAAAATGTATTCACCTTTTGTTCCACATATTACAGAATATATTTATCAAGAATTATATAAATCTAAACTTAAAGATGAACTTCTTTCTACAAGTAAATTCACAGAGTTACCTTATGATAAAAAATATATAGAATTTGGTGATGCAATGAAAAAAGTAGTAGGAGATGTTCGTAAATATAAAACTGAACGTAATTTATCAATGAAAGAACCAATTGAAGAATTGAAAATATCAACGTCATTGGATAATATTAGATGTTTAAGAGATTCAATTTTAGATATTCAAAGTTGTACTCGTGCTGAACATATTGACGTTGAGAAAAGTGATGAAACAGAAGTAACAATTACTGGAAGAAATATTGAAGATAGTTACGTAGAAGATGCAATAGATGCACCAGTTCAAGAAGAAGCAAAAGTCATGAAACTTGTTAGAAAAGATAAGAAAAATCAATAAAACTTATCTTTTTTTCTGCAATTTATCTAATTTTATTGAATATATAAGAAAAATCTGATATAATATTTGCAACTGCTGAGAACAAGAGGAGTAGGTTACCAATTTATTACAGAGAGCAAATGTTTGGTGTAAATTTGCATAATAGGTAATTGAAGGTAGCTTGGGAGCATATTTTCTGAACTATTAGTAAGAAATTACGTATCGCTGCGTTAAAGCATTAAGCTGCATATTAATAAAATAATATGAATTAAGGTGGTACCGTGGACTTCAAGTTCATCCTTTGATTAGGATGGGCTTTTTTATATGAAAGGAAGGAATTAAAATGTTAGATAAGAAGTATAATTCACTTGAAAAAGAAGAAAAATGGTTAACTTATTGGAAAGAAAATAAAATATATGAATTTAAACCAGATCAAAGAAAGGTATATTCAATAGATACACCTCCTCCAACAGTTAATGGTAAAATCCATATTGGACATATATTTTCTTATTCGCAAGCAGAAATGATTGCAAGATATAAAAGAATAAGCGGATATAATGTGTTTTATCCATTTGGCTTTGATGATAATGGTCTTCCTAGTGAAAGATTGGTAGAAAAGGAACAAGGTAGGAAGGCACATGAAATTGGTAGAGAAAACTTCTCTAAATTATGCTATGAAACAACAGACAAATATGAAGCTGAATTTCAAGATTTATTCTCTAAACTTGGTGTAAGTACAGATTGGAGTATGCACTATAAAACAGTAAGTCCATCGACAATAAAGATAAGTCAAAATTCATTTTTGGATTTAATAGAGAAAGGACATTGTTATCATAAAGAAAGCCCTGCATTATGGTGTAATGAATGCTTAACATCTATTGCTCAGGCTGAATTAGAAACAAAGACCATTAAAACAACATTTAATTATGTCAATTTTGAAACTGTCGAAGACGGTGAAAAGTTTACTATTGCTACAACAAGACCTGAATTGATGCCTGCCATTGTTTGTGTATTTGTAAATCCTAATGATGACGTAAATAAACATTTAATAGGAAAAACTGCACATATTCCAGTAATTAATGTTGATGTTCCAATTATGGGTGATGAAAAAGTTGCAATTGATAAGGGTACAGGTATTGTTATGTGCTGTACATTTGGAGATCAAACAGATATAGAATGGTGGAAAAAATATAATTTACCACTTAAATATATATTTACAAATGATGGAAAAATAATTGATTCTGTACCAAATTATGGTGGCTTAAAAATAAAAGAAGCAAGAAAGCAAATCGTAAATGATTTACAAGCAGGTGGATACGTTGTCAAAATTGAAGAGTTAGAACATGAAGTACAAACACATGAAAGATGTGGCAGAGAAGTAGAATATACGGTAATGAAACAATGGTTTATTGATATAATGAGCCATAAAGAAGATTTCTTGAGAATTGGAAATGAAATTAATTGGTATCCATCACACATGCACAACAGATATGAAGAATGGGTTAATAATGTTGCATGGGATTGGTGCATATCAAGACAAAGATATTTTGGTGTACCATTTCCAGTATGGTACTGTAAAGAATGTGGTGAGCCTATATTTGCATCAAAAGAACAATTACCTGTTAATCCGTTAACTGATACTCCACCAGGTGAAAAATGTTCTAAGTGTGGATGTAAAGAGTTTATACCTGAATCTGATGTTATGGATACGTGGGCAACTTCTTCAATCACACCACTTATTAATATGAAATATGGCGAAAAAGATAATTATGAATCTATTTTAAAACCTATGAGTTTGCGTAGTAATGCGTCTGAAATAATAAGAACTTGGGATTTTTATACTATTGTAAAAAGTTATTATCATTTTGGTATTAGACCTTGGGATAATGTTATGATTTCAGGATTCGTCATGGCAAACAAAGGTGAAAAAATAAGTAAAAGTAAGGGAAATTCAAAAGTTGAACCTTTAGATTTAATAAAACAATATTCTGCAGATGTTGTAAGATATTGGGCTGCATCTGGAAGGTTAGGAACAGACATTACATATAGTGAAGAAACATTACTTCGTGGTAAAAAATTAGTTAATAAAATATGGAATGTTTCTAAATTAATTCAAATACACCTTCAAGATTATCAAGATAAAGACTTTGATGATTTTGAATATGTTGATAAATGGATCTTAGGTAACTTTATTAAGATGGAAAAAGAATATATAAAATATTTAGATAATTATGAAATAGGATTAGCTTTAAATATTTTAGAAAAGTTTTTCTGGAATTTCTGTGATAACTATATAGAAATTGTTAAACATAGATTGTATAGACCAGAAGAGTTCGGTGAGAAGGCAAGATACTCTGGACAAAAAACTGTCTATATGTTACTTTATAAATTATTACAAGATTTTAGTGTTTTCTTCCCATTTATTACTGAAGAAATATATCAAGAGATATATCATGATATGAAATCAATACATATTACTGAAATTAAACCTTTAAATTACTCATTTGATAAGGAAATGTTGAATGGTGATTTAATGTGTGAAATAATAAGTACAGTAAGAGGTGAAAAGTCTAGTAACAATTTATCATTAAAAACAACTGTTAAGGAATTAGATATAGATTGTTCAGCTTGCATAAAAGATGCAATTAAGCAATCTAATAAAGATTTTAAAGCAACATTATTTATAGAAAAATTAATTTTAAATGACATAGAAAAAGACTATAAAATTAATAAAGTTGTTTTAGATACTGAAAATTCATAATATCTATAAAATTAAATAATTGTATAAGTTAGGGGGATGTTTATGATAAGTAGCAATTTTAATTTTGGAAATAATAAGTATCATAGAAAAAAACCAATTAAAGAATTTGATTTAAATCAAACTATGTATTCTTTGGTAACAGGTGAAAGTAAAGATGATTTGGCTTTAAAAGCAACAGGCTTTATGGGAAACGATATGAGTTATAATGATTTAATCATATCAGCGGATAAATTAGCTCAAGCTTTCCATAATATTGGAATAAAAGATGGGGATAATGTGGCAATATTGACTATAAGTATGCCTATAGTTCAACAGTCGTTATTATCTCTTTCTAAAATTGGAGCTACTATGTCTTGGATAGACTTAAGATCTAAAGCAAAAGATGTAGTAAGATATATTAATAGTAGTAATTGTAAAACAATAATAGTGTTTGAAGATATGCTTCCATTAATAGAGTCAATCATAGATGAAACTGATGTCAGAAAAGTTGTGGTAAGTTCACCAAAAGATTATTTATCTCCTATAGTGAAAGTGCTAGCTACGTTAAAAGATAAGAAAGATGGTAAAAAAATAGTATTGCCAGATGATTCAAGATTCGTTAGATTCAATGATTTTATTAAAAATGTTGATACTAATAATTTAATTACACCAGCATCATTTGAAAAAGATAGACCATCTTTAATCGTACAATCTAGTGGCAGTACAGGAAAGCCAAAACAAATAGTTCATACTGAATATAATTTTAATTCTGCGGTTCAAAAGATGGCTTATACAGATTTACCTTTTTATAAAGGAAATACAATGCACATTTCAATTCCACCTTTTATCATATATGGATTAGGAAATTCTATATATGCCAGTATGGCTTTTACAATGAAAGCAGAAATGAGTCCTTTTGTAGATGAGAACACAGTATATAATGATTTAGGAAAGTTTGATATATCTTTAGCAGCACCATTGCATTATAGATATATGTATAAACAATTAACAGAGTTAAATAAAAGGATAACTGAATTAGAGACAGATAACTCATTAGAGGCAAGAAAAGAATTGAAACGAAAGATGAAAGAGTTGAAACGAGTATTAATGGGAATTGATAGAGCCAAAGTATTTGTATCTGGTGGAGATAAAATTGGTGCCGATGAATTAATAGAAATGCAACAAACTTTTAACAAAGTTATCGTTAATGGTTATGGTAACAATGAATGTTTAGGTGCTACAATAGTTAGCCCTATGTATGCCAATAAACCTGGTAGTATTGGAGTACCTATGGAAGGAATAGAAGTTAAAGTAGTTAATCCAGAAACTGAGGAAATATTACCACAAGGAGAAATTGGAGAATTATATATATCTTCTGATAATCTTTTTGTTGAATATTTAAACAATCCTGCTGAAACAAATAAAATAAAAGTAATAGATGAATTAGAAAAACAATGGGTGAAATCAGGAGACTTATGTTATATAGATAAAGATGGATATATTATTCCACGAGGAAGAAATAGAAGACTTATAAGAAAAGAAGCATTTAAGATTAGCCCTGATACAATAGAGGAAGTTATTAGTTCTATGCCATTTGTACAAGATTGTGTTGTAGTTGGTGTGGATGATGAAAAATCTTTGTCAGTACCAATGGCATTTATAGTTTTAAAAGATGAAACATTATCATTTGATGAAGTTAAAGAACAAATAAAAGAAAAATGCATTGAAGAATTACCTGATTATGAAGTTCCAACTTATTTTGAACAAATTGATAAAATTCCTTATACTCCAAACGATAAACAAGATTTTAGGACATTAGAAAGCATAGGAAACGAAATAGTGAAAACGCAAAAATCAAAGAAATTAGTAAAAAAGATTTAATAAAAATGACAAGTAATTTAGGTATAAAAAGTAAGAAATTTCTAAAAAAGCAACGATTTTGTTGTTTTTTTATGTTATGATATTTTTATCAAAAGTAGTGAAGTTTTAGGAGGATGATGTTTTATGAGTGCAAGTGGGACAATATATCTTACAATATCAGCATTGATTTATACGATAATTACTACAATTCTATTTATGAGAAAAAAGAGAATTAATAAGTTAGAAAATAGAATATTTACTAAGTTATTGATTTTATCTATTTTATCAATGTTTTTTGAGTTGACAATTGTGCTTACTGTTAGTATTCCTATGCTTAGTTCTTTAATTCAAAAAATATTTTTAGTATTCATAGTATTATGGTTATCACGTTTTATTGATTATACATTTGTAATTACAGTATTCGATACGAAAAAAAGTGATTTAGAAAATTTTGAAAAATATAAAAATCTTCATTATATATTTTTAGGTATAAATGTATTATGTTGTATTGGAATTTTATTATTACCAATTTATTTTAATGATATAGGTAGTGCAAAATATACAAGTGGACCTAGTGTTAATATGGTTTTTGCTATAACAGGAATATATTTATTGACCATTTTGATTTTATTCGTGACGCATTTTAAAAAAATTAAACAAAAAAATTGTTTACCAATAATAGTTTTATTTATTTTATTAATTGTTTGTGCAATAATTCAGAAGTCTAATCCACAAATATTATTGACTAATACTGTATTTGGATTAATTATTTTTTTAATGTATAATACAATAGAAAATCCAGATTTAAAGTTAATAGCACAATTAGAGCTTGCAAAGCAAAGTGCTGAGAAGGCAAATCATGCTAAATCAGATTTTTTAAGTAGTATGAGTCATGAAATAAGAACACCATTAAATGCTATTGTAGGATCAATAGAATTATTAGAGGATGAAGAAAATTTGTCAGAAGATGGCAAAAACGCACTAAAAGATTTAAATATCGCATCAAATAGTTTATTAGAAATAGGAACAGGAATATTAAATATATCTCAAATTGAATCAGGTAAAATTGATTTAATAGAAAAAGAGTATTCACCAGTTTTAACTTTTGATGAACTATATAATTTATTAAAAGGAAGAATAGGTAATAAGCCTATTGATTTTACAATAAGTTATGCTGATGATTTACCTGGAAAATTGTATGGGGATAAATCAAAAATTAAAGAAATTGTAACCAATTTATTAACTAATGCTATTAAATATACAGATGAAGGAAAGATAAATCTTGTTGTTAGGTGTATAAATAATAAAGATACTTGTAAATTGATAATTTCTGTTAGTGATACGGGTAGGGGCATCCGTAAGGAAGTAATGGATAAATTGTTTGAAAAATTTACAAGAGATGCGGAGGTTACAGATTCAACTATTGATGGTGTAGGGCTAGGTTTAGCTATTACGAAGAGTTTGGTTGAAATAATTGGAGGTACAATAACAGTTGATTCGGTGGTTGGAAAAGGTACTGTTTTTACCGTCGTTTTCTTACAAAAAATCGTTGATGATAGTATAGAAAACAGACCTGAACAAGAAACAATACCAGAGCAATCCACTTCATCAAATAATAATTATAAAATATTGATAGTTGATGATAATCATATGAATTTGAATATAGAAAAAAATCATTTGAAACATTATGGACTTGATTGTGATACTTGTTTATCTGGTGAACTTGCAATTGAAAAAATAAATTCAGAAATTAAATATGATTTGATTTTAATGGATGATATGATGCCTGGTATGAGTGGAACAGACACAATGAAAAAATTAAAATATGAAATGCATTTTATAAATCCAATTATTGTTATTACAGCTAATGCAACAACAGAAGCAAAAGAGCAGTATTTAGATGCTGGATTTGATGATTTTATTTCAAAGCCAGTTAAACGAGAAGATTTATATAAGATAGTAATTAAATATTTACAAAAATAAAAAAAGAAACAGTTCTGTCTTTTTTGTGTAAACTGATGTGATAATCTGAGGTTGACAGTTTTTGAAGGTTGAAAACTCTCTAATTCTTATTTTATAAGGGTTAAAGATTTTTTTGTTATAACAAGGTGTGGACTTTATTAGTTGATAGGAGTCTGTAAATAAATTTGTGTAAATAGAGTCTCTCCATGATACAATAGTAGAAATGGAGAGATTTTATTATGAAAA
>CAKPBH010000011.1 GCA_934140355.1 uncultured Bacilli bacterium
TAATTATCAATCTCTAAAATAATCCAAGAAGAAAGTACCTTTATTAAATTATCCACATAATATTCTGGACGATTATCCATCATCATAATTAGTCTTTTATAAACTTTACCAATATCATAATAACTTGGAATAGAATTTCCTGCATCAATTTGAATACAATAATTTCCTGTTTCTATTCCACACTCAATGATAAAATCAGAAGCTACCTTGGCAATATTTTCCGTATGATAAATACTTGCTAACTGATAAATTTTTTGAATATTGTCTTTGCCTAATTTTGAAACAACTACTTGTTTTTTATTTTTTGTTATTCTAGCAATATATTCAATTAAACTACAAGTATAAAATAAATCATTATCTTCCTGTCTTTCCATTATAAAACTTCCTCACCATCAATAAATTTTAAACATTTTAAAGCATCTTCTGTACAAAAAGCGATTTGATGCGTAGGATATTTAAACTTTGCTAATTCCCAAAAGGCTTCTCTTGTAATAACACCTTGCATTAAATCAGTAATATAATTATAAATTTGATCATCAGCCATCGGTCCAATTACAATATCAAAATCATGCTTTACTCCATTTCTACTTTGAATAATAAAATCTAGCCACTCTTCAGTCATTAAAGTGAATTCTTTTATTCGTAAACTTTTATTTTCATGATATTCATAAATATTTACAACGCTACTTTTATACTTTAAAGACCATTTTCTAGCCTGTTCTTTTAAAATAGTACAATAAAAACCATTTCCAAAATCTTTAGTAAATTGACCAACAACAATTTTTGGATTATCTATTTTAAGATAACTTCCATGATATATGATTTGCATAAATTCCTCCTATTCTAAAAATTTCTTTCTTGTCACAAAATTAAAAATCATGACAAAGATCGTTGCAATAATCTTAGATACCATGTAATACACATGACAAATATCCGTTACTACCCAGACTAATAAATCATTTAATCCTAATCCTATTATACTACAAACCATAAAAATAACAAAGTTTCTGCCTGCTTTTTTACTTTTATCCACGTCAAAGACAAAAGTTAAACTGGCAAAATAATTATAAATAACAGAAATGGCAAAAGATAGACTATTTGCAACAACGACATTAAAATGACATACCTCTTTAAATAAATATAAAAAGATAAAATCAATTAAAGTCGCAATCACCCCAACAATGGCAAAGTTGAATATTTGTTCCAATAAATGTACTTTTTCTTCACTTAAATTCAAATGAAGTATTTTTAATCCCCACTTTATGAACATTAAACTATAATTTTTTTTCTTTTTTTCTTTCATTTTACTTCTTCCTTTCGTCATTAATTAATATAGCTAGCAAGAGTGGCAACCGAATCATCTCCGCCAACAATAAATCTTGGTACCTTATATTTGTCGACACCTCTTCTAGCTTTAACATTTCCTCCGGCAAAAGCCATCGTAAAACCAGTTTGTTTCAACGCTTCAATCACATGATTATCATATTGATAAAAAGGATAACAAAAATATGGTGTTCCATTTAAAGAAGATTTACTTTGATTTAAATCAAGAACAATTGTATCAAATGAAGCATTCACTAGTGAACCATAAGCACCATGCAAATTCCATGTATGAGAGGCAATTTCTAAATTTTTACTCGCATAATCAGTAACTGGAGCCAAACTACCAATCAAAAATAATACACCATGTAAATCATACTTCTCTAATCGTTCAATTGCCCGTGATACAAACCAACCATCATCAATCGTAATCACAACGCTTTTTTTAGGCAGATCGATCTTTCCATCTAAATAATCTTCTAATTCTTTTAATGTTGCTGTATAAAATCCATTCTCTTTAATATATTTAAGATGTTCATCAAATAAGTTCTCGTTCATGCAAATAGAGGATGGTGAACAAATATTTTTCTCTTCATCACTTATGGTAAAGTGGTAATTTAAAACTGCCACTCCCTCTCCTTGATAACTCGTCTTTTCCTCTTGTTTTACTTCTACTTTAGGCTTTTCATTTACTTTTAAATGAACTTCTTTTTTGGCCGCATTTCCGTATTTATCTGTACCGACAATAAAAAAGCTATATTCTCCAGCCTTTTCTTTCATTTCATTTCATGGAGTCATATCTGCAGAAGAAATGGAACATTCTGATAAATCTGTACAACTTTCAATAAATGAATTTAAATCAATTTCTTCTCCTTCTTTGATTTCCACATTCTTAACCACTAAAGTGGGTACAGTTGTATCTACGACATAAATATTTCCTTGATATTCTACTCTTTTTTTGGTCAGTTTTTCGATTAAATTTTTCTTTTTCTTAGAAATAACATAGGGGTATTTTCCTACTTTATCCCTATATTTATGATTATCTAAAGAATACTTATAATAATCAACATCTGAATTTTTTAAATAATCTTCTATCTTAGTGGTTAACTTACTTCCTAACTCCACTGTGACATCTCTTGGTTGGATTTCTTCTTCTTTTTTAAAAAATAATACCACAACAAATAGTCCAATTGATATGATTGCTAAAATTGGTATTGTAATTAATATTACTTTTTTTAACGTCTTACTCAAATCATTTCACTCCTTAATAATAAAAAATAAATATCAAATTAATCATACAATAATTATCTAATTTCATCAACTAGCTGACAACATTTGCGATAAATTTCAGAGCCTTCTCCATATCTACTTTTAATGTCTTCTAGTCTCTTATCAAATCCAACATCATTACCATACTTGTCCACTTGCATATCCGCTTGATTTAAAATCTTCAAATACAAGGATTCATACTGATGATCTATCTCTCCATGGAAATAAACTTCTCTCCAAAAAGAAAAACCACACCTCTTTAAAATTTCTCCTCCTATTTTATTATGTTCTACACCACAAGATGTAAATTCATAGCCAATATCATGAAGATAGCCTATCAAAAAACAAGTTTGCGCTTCTTCTTCACTTAACCCCTGCTCTAAAGCAATTTTAAAACATTTTCTTGCTACCGCTAGAGAATGTACTAACCTGTCATTGTCCATTTAACTTTTTTCCTTTCTATCAATTTTTTCTGGATGAGTACTTTTATGATATAAAAGATAAGTATAAGAAAATTCTCTTTCTTGAACTTTTTTGCTGCTCACTAATTCATAATGATTTAAAATATTAGGATTTATCTTTCTGGTATGAATTCCTCTTCTTAAAACAATATAATCATACTTTTGTTCTCTTATTTCTCTATCTAGGCACTCCCTCATTCCCGGAACAGGTGCATTTTGTTTTTCAAAATATTTTGTATTAGGTAAAATTCGACTTGCAAAATAAAATCCACCATCCAAAAATCCATAATTTAATAACGTCTTGCCTCCACCTTCCTTAATGATTTTTGCAAATTTATACTGTACCAAATCTTCCTTTTTATTTTTGGCATACTCCAAATTAGGAGAAGTAAAAGTAAATACCATCGAAAGAGAAATAACCAGCAAAGAAGTATAAATTCGTACTTTTTTTTCTTTAAAATTAACTTTTTTTCTTAATGCGAAAAATAAACTAATAAAGCCCACTAAACAAAATGGCATAATGATTAAAAAATAATAATAAAATTTCTTCGCCCCATAATAAATGCCTAAAGATCCTAGGATAAAAAACAAAAGAAGTGATATTTTCCCTTTTTTGGATAATGGTACATGAATAAGAAAATAAATCATTCCTAAATCGAGCAAGTGAAACACTATGATATTCGTCGTTAGTTTCTGATAAAAGGTAAGAAAAATCATCTTCATTTTTAAAAGAAAAGGAACCTTTTTGGTATAGCCAAAAATATTAAAAAGAAAATAAGTATTCACAAAATCTTGAAGTCCCTGATGAAAATAAAAATAAAGAAAAAAGAATAGAATGGGAACACTCATTCCTACCAAAAAGAGAAAACATGAGAAAAAACTTTGGAAGTATTTTTTAGAAAAAAGAAAATCAAAGAAAAGACACATCATGAAAGCAAAAGGAAATCCCAAAAAAGTAAATTTCACCATCGCCATTACACCCGCTAAAAAGCCATCCACAACAATATCTCTTTTTCTTATCTCACCACTAGTAAAATATAAAAGCAAATCATAGAGCATTTTTGTAATTATCGGCAAACAAAACTCCTCTGCAGAACCACCGCCACTAAAGAAAATACTCCCTGCAATTAAACTAGCCAAAAGAGGCAAAATAAAATAAAGATATTCTTTTTCTAAAAATAAGTTAATTACTTTCCCTGAGAGATATAAAAAACAAGTATAGCAAGCAACTTCTAAAAGAAAAATTGGCAAAAAGGAATATGGCATAACAAGGGATGAGAGCATAAAAACAAAATATAAAAAAGGACCCTTTTGCTCAAATAAATCAAGGTAAGGTAAAATTTCATGCCGCCACGAAATGCCAACCGTATAAAAAGCATTCTCATCTACCCAATTATTAAAAGGATAAAGTGGGGAATTTTTTGAAGTAAAAAACAAAATCACGAAGGAAAGAAACAAACAAAAGAAAAATATAAAATATTTGCCATGATAAATTTTTTCTAGCATCTTTTTCATCATTCTTCCACCCTTACCTCTTAGAAATCAAATAATCCATAACTAAATATCTAGGTCGTGCCTTTGCCTCACGATAAATTTTTCCAATATACTCTCCGATTATCCCTAAAGATAGCATCTGAATTCCTCCTAAAAGCCACAATGAACAAACAATAAAAGTCCATCCATCAACCGTATTCCCTAACATTTTTTGGATAATAGAATAAAGAATCATCAAGAGACTTAATATTAAAATCAAAATTCCCACATTTAAAACCAAACGAATCGGTTTAACGCTAAAAGAAGTAATCCCATCCCAAGCAAAACTTAACATTTTTCCTAAAGGATATTTACTTTCTCCCGCTACTCTTTCACCTCTCTCATAGTAGACAATATCACTTTTAAAACCAATTAAAGGAAATATTCCTCTTAAAAATAAATTGACCTCCCTATAATCGGCTAATGAATCTAATACCCGTCTTGAAGTAAGACGATAATCCGCATGATTATAGATAACATCTACTCCAAGCAATTTCATCACCCGGTAAAACCCTTGCGCCGTTGTTCTCTTAAAAAAACTATCTTTTTTTCTACTATTTCTAACACCATAAACAATATCAGCTCCATTTCTTCTTTTCTCAATCATTTCATCTATTGCATCAATATCATCTTGTAAATCAGCATCCATACTAATCACAATATCGGCATCATCCTTAACCGTCAAAAGCCCTGCTAATAAAGCATTCTGATGTCCCCTGTTTCTCGATAAATTAATTCCGCCAAAAAGATTATCTTCTTCATAAAATTTTTGTATTAACTCCCAAGTCTTATCCTTAGAACCATCATTTATGAAAATCACTTTTGACTGTTTATCAATCTTTTTTGCCTGAATTAAAGTATCCATTTTTCTCTTTAATTCCACACTCGTTTTTTCTAAAACTTCTTCCTCATTATAGCAAGGAATAACAATATATAACTTCTCCATCTCAACACTCTTATTTTTTTTAAATTAAAATACTTAAAAATAACTCTCCTTCTTATTTATATTATAGCGAATAATTATTAAAAAAGTAAAGCAAATATCAATTGCGGCTCTTCAATTTGTCAAAATCTAGTGGTTCTAAGATAGGGTCATTATGTATATTTTTAGAATTTAGAAAAAGAAGATGGGATTAAAAACACATCTAAAATTTAGATGTGATTGATTTTTTCGATCCACCGAAATTTAAAGAGTCTAAACCTAAAAAAATAAAAAGCAATCTAGTTCATTAATGCAAATACTTTTTTAATTTCCGATTAATTTTATTTCCAAATACAACACGAATATTTCCGTTTTTATAATTTAAATAAAAATAAATAAAGAAACTAACCAGTCCATAAATCATTAAAATGGGAATCTGAATAAATCTTCCTTTTAAAGAAACGGGGATAAATAATTTCATTACTTTAATTACTAAAACAAAGATTATCCAAGAAACTACATATTTAGGTAATCTCTTTTTGGTGTTATTAAACTGAAAATGATATTTATTTTTAAGAACCAAAAGAGATACAAAAATAGACAATGTATATCCGATTAAAGCTGCTGTGATTGCACCATAACTAACATTAAACCCCATCTTAGCAAAAAGGATCATTAAAGGAACATCTAAAATGGCATTCGTAACGAGTCCAATCATAACGGTAGCAATTACTAACTTGTACTTATTAATCCCCTGCAAGGTATTTACAATGATAGTATAAACACCACCAAATAGGGCTGTATAAACAAAATACTGATAAACAATCGGCCCATAATAACTATTTCCATAAAACAAGGTCCATACTGGTTTTACTAAAAGGGATAAAAAAATCGTCATTGGAACAATCACTAGTAAAACACACTGAATTGCTTTGTTGAACTTATCATTAACATCTTGCATATCACCTTTCGTAAAAGAAGTTACAATATTAGGAATCAAACTTGTAACAAGACCTGTTGAAATTGCTAGAATAATATTATTTAACTTTATTCCCCAAGTGGTATAAACTCCGATTACGGCATCTACAATTGTATGATTCAACTTCAAAATATCATTCATTGTCCGAGATAACAAGATCATATCAACAGTTGTATAAAGGTTATTTACCAAACTAATTAAAATAAAGGGAACTGAATACATCAGTATTTTTCGAATAATCTCTTTTGAAGAAATTGCCACTTCATCTTCTTCTACGTTTTTTGGTAACAAATTTGCCCGCTTGATTTTTATTTTTAAATAAATATATGCTGCAAGTCCACCAAAAAAAGCAGCTGACACAGCAATTCCAACCCCTACTTTTAAAGGAAGTTTTAATACCCTCAGCGAAATATAAGTCCCTAGTAAAATAATAATTACTCGCACTACCTGTTCAATAACTTGACTAACTGAATAAGGGGTAATATACTTATAGCCCTGTAATAAGCCTTTCGTTACCCCTAAAAAAGGGACAACTAAAATAGCAAAAGAGACCATTCGAATTACAAAGCCAATATCTGAATAAGTATTTCCTTCTGTTGCACTACCAACAATCAATTTTCCTATTTGCGGGGCAAAAAGAAATAAAATGAGAAAAATTAAGATGGAAATTATAGAAATTAACTTCAATGAAATTTGGTAAGTATTAGAAATAGCCTTCTTGTATCCTAAAGCATTATACTCACTAGTAATCTTGCTAATAGCAAAAGGAAACCCTGCACTAGAAACACTTAAAAATAACTGATAAATTGTATAGCCATACCCGTATAGGGCACCACCTTGTTCTCCGATAATTGCATTAAGCGGAATTACATAAATAATTCCAATTACTTTAACTAAGATAATTCCTAAAGTAGCGACAATCGTTCCTTCAATAAAACTATTTTTCTTCATGAGTGTACCTCACTTCCATTAGCATTTACTAACAAAATTATACTATGAATTCTATAATTTAGCAAGAAACTTTTTCTATAACCAAATTATCATAAATCAACTAATTTTGCTTCTTTTAAAGAACTTTATCCCATAAATATATAAAAAAAGATTATTGTATTTGGGGGATTAATCAAATTTGAAGAATCCATTTGTTACAATAATCAAATATAGGCCTAAGCTCTTTTTATTCCACTTCCACTAAATCTACCAATTTCCCCTTTTTCGTAGCCATGTCTTTCTTGAGAAATTAATCCTCCTTTTTTATGGCCTAAGGCATAGGCTTTTTTTAACCAAATCTGATTTTGTTCGAAGACTTTGTTTGCTGTATCTAGATTTCCTAATAATTCAATTAATAAGTCTTTACGATTTAAATAACGTTGAACAGTGCTTGTTGGAATAGAAGTTTTCTCTGATATTTCTGCAATGCTCTCACAACTTTTCATTGTTTCTAAAATCAATGATAATTTTCTTAACATTTCTATCCTTTGTTCATTACTTACCATACTATTGCCTCCTATTTTTTGATTTTACTATGATTCATATTGAAAAATTCTTCTTCATTTAAAAATTCTTCTTTATCTTCTTCTAAGTGTGCTAGATTATACTTGCTTACTTCATAGCTATCATAAGAAATATTCTTTTTTTGTTTAAACATTCTCACAAATTCCTCTTCATACTCCTCGATCGACTTTGCCTCAGTACTTTGTTTATCTTGAATCGTTTTAGTACTTTTATGGCTTTTCACTGATTGGTTTTTCCGTTTTTTCGCTTTTTCTTGGACCATTATCCAAGAACGAAATGTTTTGTACCTAGAAAATTCAGTTTTTAATAAAAAGTAATCTTTTTCTTTTTCTAAATCATTATCATATCCATCAGACATGTATCTTCTTACTAAAGTTGAAAAAGCATTATCATAGGGATACATTTTTTCAAATGAGGCAATATCTTTTTTATTTAGCATCTCATCAAGTTTTAAAAATTCACTTTGATAAAAGGGATTATCTTTTGAAACGGCTAAGGTTCTCATCTTATGCCCAGAGATTGAATATACAATTTCTCTCATTCCTGAAATTGCTTGATAATAATTTGCATTATAAATAATTGCCTGATAATAATCTGGAGTTGCATTAGCATTTTTATATCGTTTAATTGAAACAAAACTCCTTGGATCGATATCGTAATCTTGACTTAAAATTTGAATTATCTCCTGTAGAGAATGACTGGCTGTGAAAAGATCGATATCCTGTAGGCTATTAAGGGAGTATCCTTTTAAATGATCAATTGCTACTTCGTTAATAAATTCTTTTCCATTATAATAAGCAGCGGTTAAATAATACTTTGACATCAATATCACCAAGATTAATATAACATAAAATTGTTTTTCTGTAAATCATTTATAAACTTCCTTTCATCATTCCTAAAAATTCTTGATAGTAGACCATTAATAAATTCATTTTTTCCACATTTTCTTTCACTGTAACCCCTACTTCTTTAATTACTTTTCCTTCCTCTATTATTTTAATTTTTCCTACTTTATCTCCCACTTTAACTGGTGCTTTAAGTTCGCTTACTTCTAACTGATAACTTACTTTTTTATTTTCTTGTGCTTTTTGGTTTAGGAACTCAACACTAGAAAGTGGAACAATCTCAACACTGTCTTTTTTTCCCATTAATACCTTTTGTTTTTTTAGCTTCATATTCTTATCAATCAAAGTAGAAACTTCATAAGTATTAAATCCATAATTCAACATTTCTGCGGTCTCACTATTTCGAACGGCCGAACTAGGTTCTCCCATTACCACTGTAATTAATCGCATATTGCTTCTTTTGGCAGTGGTAGTAATACAATAGCCAGCCTCCTTTGTATATCCCGTTTTTAAACCGTCTACTCCTTGGTAATACCTTACTAGTTTATTGGTATTTACTAACCAAAAGCTTTTTTCAGTATTTTTTCTCAAATAATCTTCATAAGTTCCTGAAAATTCCAATATTTTTTTATGTTTAACTAGTTCTCTTGCTATCACACTCATATCATTTGCACTAGAATAATGATTATCACTATCTAGGCCACAAGCATTTTCAAAATGTGTATTTTTAAGTCCTAATGTCTCCGCTTTTTGATTCATCAGTGCCACAAACTTTTCCTCCGTACCACCAATTCTCTCGGCCATAGCAACGCTTGCATCATTTCCAGAAGCAATACAAATTCCTTTAACCAAATCTTCAACACTCATCTGCTCTCCTACTTCAAGAAAAATTTGCGAACCTCCCATAGACGCTGCGTGCTCTGAGGTGGTAATCATCTCATTCCATTTTAAGCGGCCAGCATCAATTTCTTCCATAATCAAAAGAAGGGTCATCATTTTTGTCATAGAAGCCATTGGGAGTTTATCATCCTTATTTTTCTCATAAAGAATCTTTCCTGTCGATGCTTCAATCATAATTGCACTTTTTGCATTACTAGCCATCTGTTTATTAGCCTCATCATTCCCAGTATTGCTCTTTTCTTTAGCGAAACAAACAGAAGTACCAACAAGAAAAAAAACGACAAATAAAAATATTTTTTTCAATTTCCTCACCTAATAAAAAATATGACGAAAAAAGAAGAAAATACCTTTTCTTTCATTCTTTTGTTGCTTTTCAAGAAAACATATTATTCTCTATAAATTTTAGAAATTGTTTAGCGTGAATTTAGAAATTAAAAAAATACTTCGTCAAACTTTGCTTTTTTTCAATTTACTCATAAAATATTAGTCTAAGGCCATATTATTTATGACACCAAAAAAAGAGATACTATTTTGTATAATATCTCCTTAGTTTAACCATGATAGTTAAAGATTTTAGTGTTTTTTGGGATGAAATTCAGTGTTTTTGAAAGTAATTGCACTAGCTTCACTACCTAATAAATATTTTTTTAATTCTTGTAGTTCTTCGATAGTCGCTCCATTTAAAGCATTCTCACGAGCTTCTGATTGTATACTATTTTTAATTTGTTGGATATCTTTAGCTGTATTAATCCCTCTTGCTGCTATTGCTGCTTGTTTTTTCGCACCGCTGATATTATCAAATAGAAAACGAGGATCTATTTCAGAAAATTTTTCTCCAAAAATTCTTACGAAATTTTCTTTGATTGCTTGTCTTTTTTTATTGTTATCTTGTTTTAATTTTTCTTGTTCTTGGTTATGTTGTTCGATTTTCTTTGAAATTTCTCCAATTCTATTTTTTAAACTAGAAATATTTTCTTCTGTATGCTTAATATCTTCTCGGTTTTGATCAATCGATGCATATAGAGTGGAAGCATTTTTAAAATTTAATCGCTTAGAACTTCCTAAAATTGTATAATATTTGCCGATATTGCTTGGTTGTTGATACCAATCTATTATTTTATTATGAAGGAAAAATTGTTCTTTTTTTATTGTGACATTTAATTTTTCAATTTCTTTTTTTACACGTTTAGTTTTAAATATCTTTTTAGAGAGTTTATCCCTCCTTGCTATAATAGTTTCTAAATATTTTAATTCAGAACTTTGGATTTTATCACTATGTTGTTGAAAAAATGGGATATTAGCCTCAGTACCCTCCTTAGTATCATACTCTAGATTATTTTCTCTATCAAAAGAAAATTCCTTCGTCATTTCTTTTTCTGCTAATTCTGAAAGTTTTTGTTCTGAAATTTGATTGGCAAATTTCTCTTTTTCGTTTTTAAAATCATGTTCGAATTCTTCAACTATTTCTATTAATTTGTTAGGATTTCTAACACAACCATTAATATCTAGAGCATGACTCCTTTCAAGTCTTTGTTGCAATTCGTCTGGTAAATTAGTTAAATCCAACATTAAATCTTCTTGATTTTTAGGAAGGTAATCACTAATCTTGTTATATTCTGCAGCAAGACGAGCTGATTGTTCAATTTTGGTAACATCCCCTGCAATTTCAGCATAAAACTGGTTGCTCAAATAGTCTTGTGGTGAAAAGTTCATCAAACTAGAGAAATCATAACCTTCTCTATTTGGTATCTTACTAGAAAGTTCTTTTTTTACTTCTTGAGATGTCTTTTTCTCAACTTTCTCTATTTCTTGTTTTAAATTTTCAATGTTATTTTTAAAAAATTCAGTGCTTTTTCCAGATTGAAACATTGACTCCATCAATGCACTTTCTTCCTCTATTTTTTGTTCTAATTCTGCAATTTTTTCTTTTTTAAATTCATTTATTTCAGCATCAGATAACGCTTGTATTCTTGCATATATTGGCAAAGCTAATATTGAACTAACTCCCCTTATTTTGTTTTCTATTACCCTTTTCTCTTGTATCAATTGTTCTCATTTTAATGGTTCTTGTTCTCTTTCTTCTTTTGGTCCATATATTTTTCTTTCCAATTTAACATTTTCTGCACCTAATTGATCAAGCTGAGAAGCTAATTTTTCGATAAGTTCACTTGCTACCATTTTATTTCTCCACTCCTTCATTTAATTTTTCCAATAGATCCTCTATGTCACTTGCGGATAATTGTGAAAATATCTTTTCTAATTCTTCTTTACTTAAAGAAAGAAGTTTCTCAAAATTTTGATTCATATTCTCATTATTCATACATTCAACATCCTTTCTTGAGAAAAGTCATCTGATCACTTTTCAAATCAAAATTATCAGTAATTTACAATAAGTTGTTCATTACTATCTAAATCATACAATATATTCAATATTTTTTCAAGCATTTTCTTTCGTTTTAGTAATAAAGACTTTTCTTACGTTCAATTATAAAATAATTTCATTCAATAAATTGGAGGTTGTTATGAACCTATGTGAAAATCTCGCTATAAATTTAAAATATTTGAGAAAAAAATATCATCTATCTCAAGAAAAATTTGCGGAGGTATTAGGCACAACTTTATCTTATCTTAATCAAATAGAAAATAATAAAGTTGATGTGAAGTCTTCTACAATTGATAAGTTTGCTCGTAATATTAATAGTTATGATAAAAAAATAAATCTTCAATCGGAAGATTTAGTGAAGTTTAACAAGGAACATATTACAAATTTCACTAGAATTGATGAAAGAAAAAAATAGAAAAATAGGATTTAATTTTACGAAAAAAGAGGGTGTTAGAGAAATACTCGTCTTAACACCCTCTTTTTCTTTCCCGTTTTTTTCCATAACTTTCATTGTTCTTCTCAATGGCTGAATCAATTTCTTTACTTTCTAATAATTCTCTTGATTTTTTAATACTTTCTTCCATATTTCTATCTATTATCTCCATAGATGAAGATAAATTTATTAATTTTCTACGCACTTCTTCATTTACGTCTTTATGATAACAAAGTTTGTGTTCTAAACTTGCCCACATATCCATTGCAATCGTTCTCACTTGGACTTCTACTTTCATTTTATAAGCACCCGTATTTAAAGAAATAGGAACCAAAACGATTAGATGATAAGCACGATAGCCACTTGGTTTAGGAAAAGCAACATAATTTCTTTCATTAATCACTTCAATATCATTATCCATTTTTAATAAGGATACTATTTTGGCTAAGTCGCTTTTAAATGAACACACAATTCGGATTCCTGCTACGTCATTAAGGTACTGATTCATTGTTTCAACGCTAAAGCGATCGGTATATTTTTTTAATTTAAAGTAAATAGAAGAATCTGTTTTTACTCGACTACTGATATGTTCAATTGGATTTACTGAAGAACTTAAATTATAGGATTCTGAAATAGAATTTAATTTTAATCTTAATGTTTCTAAAGCGAGTTGATATTTTAATCTTTCTATTTCATAAGCTTTTTCTTGAAAAAAGGGAATATTCACCATGGGTTTCTGATTTCTAAAACTGGCATTTTTAGATAACATATTAAGATGGTCATCAATTGTTTTACAAATTATGGCAGTATCTGAAATTGTTTTTTTTACACTGTCTGGTAAATCAATTCCCTTTTTATACCAAATCTTATGATCCAAACTTGCCCACATGTCCATAGCAATTGTCCTAACTTGAATCTCGGCTTTAACCATTTCTATTCTTCCTTGACAAAAAATAGGAAATTCAATATTCAAATGATAACTCATGTACCCGTTTTTCTTTGGTTTTTGAATATAATCTTTACAATTCAAAATATGGATTTCTGGATCCATTTCAATTCTTTTGATAATGATATCTAAATCATCTAAAAAGGAACAAACGATTCTAACCCCTAACACATCATTTAATTGTCTTAGATTTTCTTCATTAACTACTTTATTTTTTTTCTTCAATTTTTCTTCAATACTTTTCATTTTCTTGGTTCGATATTTAATATGTTCGATAGGATTGTTTTCTTCTAAAAGTGAAAATTCTTCGAAAAGTGAATTAAATTTATATTTTAGTTTATCCATGGCCATCTTATAGATAAGTTCTAATCTTGTTGTTGTCATTAAAAATCCCCCCTCTTTAACCAAAATAATTATATACTCCCTTGTTGCCAGTCGTATATTATACTATATTAAAAGCTTTTTGTCTAGTACTTTAAGGTAATTTATCAATTATAAGTTAACAATTAAAAGACGTTTTTTCTCTAACAAAGAGCAAAAAAATAACTGAAAATAAACTTCTTTTCAAGTCATTTTCAGTGATTAAAATTTTTTACTAATATACCCGCCAATCGATCTCTTTTAAGTGATTTTTTCTTAAAAAATCATTTGTTTTGGAAAATGGTTTACTTCCAAAAAAACCATAATTTGCAGAAAATGGAGATGGGTGGGTTGACTCTATTACATAATGTTTTGGATTAGTAATTAAAGCCTTTTTACTTCGGGCAAAATTTCCCCACAAAATAAATACAACAGGAGTTTGTTTGTCATTTAAACTTCGAATGATTGCATCAGTAAAGTTTTCCCAGCCTAGAGATTTATGTGAAGCGGGTTTATCTTTTTCTACTGTTAAAACTGCATTTAAAAGTAAAACTCCTTCTTTAGCCCAACACTCTAAGTTTCCAACCTTAGCAGGGGGGATTCCTAAATCATTATAAAGTTCTTTATAAATATTTTTCAAAGATGGTGGTAACTTCACTCCATCGGATACAGCAAATGCTAATCCATTTGCCTCTCCTACGCCATGATATGGATCTTGTCCTAAAATAACAACACGAACAGAGTTATAATCCGTTAAGCTAAGGGCTCTTAAAATTCTTGATTTTGGAGGGAAAATTTCTTTTTCCTTATATTCTTTATTAATAAAAGCAACAATTTTTTTAAAATATTCTTGATGATATTCTTTATCTAAGATATCATCCCAATGATTTCCAATTAATTTCATTATTTTTTTCCTTTCTTTTTGATTTTTTAATCTTTTTTAGTTGCTGGTGATCTTTTTTTTCTAAATTTTCTAAAATGATAAAAAATAGACAGAAAGAAATGCAATATACTAAAAACAAGGAGAAGAAGTAACAACCATAATAAAGAAGCTTCTCTCCTCCAAGGAGTTGATAAATAGAAGCAATTTTCTGAAGGAGTAATACATTCTTATTTTTACTTTTGAGTAAAGTAACAGCAAAAGACATTATCAGTATTATTTGATAAAGAAAATATTTTTTTTGCCTATTTTTTAAAGAAAGAAAAGTTAGGAGAAGAAACAGCAATAGAGCTGGGAAAAAGAATAGCAGATTCTTATGAAAAAGGTAAAACTCTCCTATAAACAAAAAGGCGAAGTAAAGCAACATACTGATTAGGCGATCATGACCTTGCAAATATTTTTTTATCAAAAGAAGGAGAAAAAGGAGTGAAAATAAATAATAAAAATTAATTCCACCAAGAAAACCTAATAAAGAAGCATTGGTATCATTATCTAAATCTCCAACGGGAAAAAAGCCTAATATTTTATCATCAATATTTTTCAAATAGGTATCTAAACTGGGGTCATCTTTTTTTTGCGGGTAAGTTGGTAGCGTTTTAATGTTTAATCTTTTTCCTAATTTATCTTGATAATAATAAGAAGAAAAATAAGAAACATATTGCATGATCTCTCGGTCTGTTTTTTCTTCTTGATAGCCAAAAATGGTTTGATTTCCAACAATAGTAACTGGAACGCTAGTTAGAGAAAAATTGTATTCTTCCTCTAGAGCCTGGATATATTCTTGATTTTTTTGATCGTGTACTTCATAGCGATAAACGTGAATGTAATCATATTTTTTTTCTATTTTCAGCAAAAATTTTCCTTCGGCCTTACAATGAGAACAAGTATTCGAATGAAAAAAATAAATGTTGACGGTATTTCTTTCTTGGGCTAGAGTCGAGACTGGAAGAAAGAAAAGAAGGAAAAGCAATAAATACTTCTTCATCACTTACCTCTTGAGAGAAAGATTATGATAGCATGTATCAAAGGCTGTTAAAAATTCTTCTACTTCTTCTTCGGTTGTTTTAAAGGATAAACTTATTCGAATACTATGCATGGCTCTTTGTCTATCTTTAGTCACTGCATAGACTGCATCAGACATTGTATTTGCGCTAGAACAAGCACTCTTTGTTGAGATATAAATGTCATTATTATCCATTGCATGAATAAAGGTTTCTGGTTTAATTAAAGTAAGGCTAACATTGATAGTAGACGGAAGAGAAAATGAAGTACTATTTAGATAAAGGTTATCATACTCTTTTAATTTTGAAATGATACGTTGATTCAACTTTCTAATATACTTATCATGTTCGGAAATAAAAGGAATAATTAAATCAAGTGCTTTCATAAAAGAAACGATTAATGGTAAAGGGGGTGTTCCACTACGATAAACTGTACTAGACTTTCCACCATGAATTAAATTATCCAACATCAGATTTTTTTTCTTGATTAAAAGGCCAATTCCTTTTAGGCCATAAATTTTATGTGCAGATGCCGTTGCAAAATCCATAAGTTGAAAATCAAGTGGAATCTTTCCTAAAGCTTGTGTGCAATCTACATGAAAAAAGCATTTTGGATATTCTCTGATGATTTGACTAATTTCCTTTAGCGGTTGGATGATTCCCAGTTCACTATCTACAGCGCAAATACTTACTAATATGGTATCATTATTTATTAATTTTTTTAAATGTTCTAAATCTACTCGGCCATCATCCAATAATTTTACATAATCCACCGTAAATCCTTGATTAGATAAATAATTGATTGTTGATAAAACAGAGGAATGCTCAAGCAGGGTAGTAATAATATGTTTACCTCTTGTCTTGTATTTCGCACAAATTCCCTTTATCACATGATTGTTTGCTTCACTAGCGCCACTTGTGTAAATTACTTCATGTTCTGATAGTTTTAGTAATTCTTTAATTTTATCGGTTGCATAATCTTCTAATTCTTTTGCTTCTATTCCTAATTTGTGAAGGGAGTTACTGTTTCCTGGATATTCTAGGCAAACTTTATTAAAGGTATTTAGAACTTTTTTGTCTACTGGAGTTGTTGCCGCATAATCTAAATATATCATTCTATCCCTATCTTCCTAATCCAACTTTTTCCAAAACTTCTTCATATTTTGCACGAGCAATTTCTTCTACCACTTCTCTTCCATGATTTAAAATTGAATCTAATTCGTTTGAAGAAGTAATTTCATTATACTTTTCTTGAATCGCTTTTAATCTTTTTGATACACTTAAAGCAACTTCTTTTTTTAGATTTCCGTAATTATAATCTTTAAAATATTCTTCGACTTCTTTTAGGCTTTTTTCTTCTATAGCAGCATAAATGACTAATAAATTAGAGATTCCAGGTTTGTTTTTTGGATCATAATAAACTTTATTTTCGGAATCGGTCACTGCACTCATAATTTTTTTAGTAATGGTTTTTTCGTCATCTAATAAATAAATAATTCCTTTTTTATTTTCACTTGATTTACTCATTTTTTTGGTTGGATCTTGTAAATCCATAATTTTAGCGCCCGTTTTTGCAATCATTGGTTGAGGGATTCGGAAGGTATCTCCATACTTTTTATTAAATCTCTCTCCTAAATCTCGGCATAACTCTACATGTTGTTTTTGATCTGATCCGACTGGAACATAATCAGCATCATATAGTAAAATATCTGCAGCCATTAAGATAGGATAAGTAAATAATCCAACAGGAATGTTTTGATATTTTTTACTTTTATCTTTATATTGCGTCATTCGTGAGGCTTCTCCCATATAAGTATTACATTCTAAAATCCAAGAGAGATTGGTATGATATAAATTTTCTGACTGGATATAAATGGTATTTTTTTTAGGATCAATTCCACATGCTATGTATAATGCTACATTCTTTCGAATACGAGATTTTAATAATATTGGATCTTGAGGTACAGTAATAGCATGTAAGTCAGGTACAAATATAAAAGAGTCATATTCATCTTGATATTTTATTGATTGCGTTATTCCTCCAAGTAAACTTCCTAGAGTTAGCTCTCCACTTGGTTGTAAACCGGTTAATATTCTTTTTTTCATTTCATCACTTCCTTTGTAATACTATAACATTATAACAAAATTTTTATAAAATTTATAGTATCTACTAGAAAAATAATTTGAAGTATTTTGATTTCCTCCAATGATATCTGTCAAATGTCTGTCTAAGAGTTGTCAAAATAGAAAAAAATCTTATATAATAAATTTAGATGAATTTAAAGAAAGGTAGGTTTAGAATTCATTTAGCGCCAGACCCCCTTGAGGTGACGAGGATGTAGTTTATCGAAATTTCGGCGGATGCTACAAAATAATATATTTTAAAAAGCAAAATCAAAATTGTAACAAAGAATATATTAAAATTTAAGAAAGGAATGATTTTATGTGTGGTATCGTTGGATACATTGGAAAAAATAATGCCCTACCCCTATTAATAAAAGGGTTAAAACATTTAGAATATCGTGGCTACGACTCCGCTGGAATAGCCTACTTAAAGGATAGAAAAATAATTCTGAAAAAAAGTGTGGGCAGAATCTCTAACTTGGAAGAAAAAATTGATTTAACGGACGAAAGTTTTATTGGTATTGGACATACGAGATGGGCAACGCATGGAAAGGTGACGGAAGAAAATTCTCATCCTCATCAAGTTGGTCATATTACCTTAGTTCATAATGGAATTATTGAAAATTACTTAAGCCTAAAGCAGGAACTCGTGGAAAAAGGCTATCACTTTAAAAGTGAAACGGATACAGAAGTTGCTTGTGCTTATCTTGATTATCTCTTTAAAACTAATAAGGAGATGCCATTTGAAAAAATATTAGAAAAAGCAAAAAACATTTTTATGGGAAGTTTTGCTTTTGTGATTATGGTAAAAGGAATTTATCATCAATTATTTGTTTTAAAAAGAGAAAGTCCTTTGGTGATTGGGATTGGTACTGATGAATTCTTTGTTGCCTCTGACTTTTCGGCTTATTTGGAAGATACCAGGGAATATTTGATTTTAGAAGATAATGATATTGGCATAATAGAAAAAAATGATATTCATCTCTATCGTGATGGAAAGGAGATTCCTTATGTAACAAAAGTTTTAAATGAGAGTGTTTGTTCTATTTCTTTAGATCATGATGAGCATTATATGTTAAAGGAAATTAAGGAGCAAAGTATGCTAATTTCTAAGTGGAATCAAAGTTATTTTGGTGAAGATAAGCCCTTGGTAGATATTACAAAATATAAACGAATTGATATTGTGGCATGTGGTACAGCCTATCATGCTGGGTTAATTTTTAAATATTTAATGGAAAAAAATACTGATGTTGAAATTAATGTTGAGGTTGCTTCTGAATATCGATACAAAAAAGTGCGATTAAATAGTCAATGTTTGGTAATTGCGATTTCTCAATCTGGGGAAACTGCTGATACTCTTTCATGTATTAAATTAGCTAAGGCCAATCATGCTAAAACATTAGGGATTATTAATGTCTATAATAGTTCTATTGCTAGAATTTGTGATGCAGTAATCTATACTAATGCTGGAATAGAAGTATCGGTTGCGTCCACTAAGGCATACACTTCTCAAGTTTATGTTCTAGGTCTTTTAGCACAAGAGTTTAAATTTGGCAAAATTGATAAATTTACTTACTATGATCTTCCTGGTAAGATAGATAAATTAATCGAAAAAGATTATTATAAATTGATTCAACAAATCTATAAGAAGAAGGATGCCTTTTTTCTAGGAAGAAGAATTGATTATATTAGTATGTTAGAAGGCTCGCTAAAATTAAAGGAAATTACTTATATTCATAGTGAAGCCTTCCCAGCTGGGGAATTAAAACATGGGCCTATTTCATTAATTGAGGAAGGAACACCTGTTATTGCTTTAATTACCGATAAAGATACGGCTTTAAAGACTCTAAGTAACATTAAAGAAGTCAAGGCAAGAGGTGCTTATGTTATCTTGATCATTAAAGAAGGAATAATAAGTTTTCTAGATGAAACCATCTATGATGAGGTAATTTATCTGCCTTCATCAGATGATTATACAATGCCAATTATTAGTATTATTCCTCTACAACTAATTGCTTATTATACGGCAAAATTAAAGGGACTTGATATTGACAAACCTAGAAATCTAGCCAAATCAGTCACTGTTGAATAAATTTTATTTTTCTTTACTTTCTAAAAAAGCGTCACTAAATATCAGTGACGTTTTTTAAATCTTCAATTTCTGAAGATTTTTTTCTTTATTTCTTTAAATGAAAACGAGTAGAAAAATTACTTACAAGAATTAAAAGCTTTGATAATTTATAAATTTATTTTTTGGATTATCAACAATTTTTCTTCTTAAAGAAAGGGATCGATATCAAAATCATCTGCATTTTCTTCAGTATTTTTTCTTAAGTATTAAGGATAAAGAAATTCCCTTTCTTTTTTTGATTATTATTTTATCCATTCTCTTATCTTATTTTCAGGAAGAAAGCCAACATTTCTTTTTATTTCTTCATTATTTTGGAATAATACTAAACAAGGAATACTCATAACATTGTATTTTCTTGCTAGGGGTTGATATTTATCCACATTTACTTTTAAGATTTTTATTTCTTTTAACTTTTCTAATTCTAGTCCTAACATTTTACAAGGACCACACCAATCTGCATAAAAATCAACTAATACTTTTTCCTTTGTTACTGATTCAAATTCTTCTCCTTGATAATAACTAATCATTATTTTTCTCCTTTCTAATTTTGGTTTTGCTGTTTTTTGTACCTATCTAACAAATTGGTATCATGAACAATAATTTTATTGGATTGCAAAAGTTTCTCAGCACTATCTAATGTAATTAATTTGTGATTTAATAGACTTTCCAAAACTAACTCGTTAATTTCCGAATTAGAACGATTTTCTTTATTTTTGATAATTTCCCATACATCACTATAAACTTTAACAGTACTATCTACCATTTTTGATAAAACAGGCGTATCATTTAAAATGATATTTCCTAATTTGGATTCACTCACAAAAGTGATATTGAAAACAGGCATATTTAGTATATACAAAATTAAGAAAATATATACATAATATTCTATAACGCCAATAACCATTCCTAATAATTTGGAAGGTAAACTTAAGAAGATTGTCATTTTTACTAACCATTCGACCAATCCGGTTATTACAATTAATACTTTTAGTAAAAAAATCAACATCATAAATATTACCAAAAAGGAAATTAACTGATAGAGCAAAATATTAATTGCATCTATTCCCTTAAATATTCCTCCAAAATCAAAAAATGGTAAATTTTCATACAATAGAACCATCAATTTATCCTTTAAGTAAAAGGATATCAATACTACTAAGAAAAAGCCAACAAATCTTGTTAATTCTTTAATTGCTCCACTTTTAAAGCCTATAATTCCACCCATGGCTAAAAAAAGAATGATGAATACATCAATTAATCCAATTATCATATAAACTCTCCTCTACTAGTAACATTATATAACAAATTATTTTAAAAATAAATAAATTTATGATAAAATGATAAAGAAAGAAGTGATTTTATGCAACAAACTACAATTACCTTAAAGGTTGGCAAAGAAACCAAAGAACAAATGATTGAATTTTTCAATGATTTAAAAAGAGAGAAAACTCCTCCTTATGCAGTCTTTCAAGCTAAGGATGGTGATACTGTGGTCACCTTATATGAATCGGGAAAAGCTGTTTTTCAAGGAAAAGATGCAGATTTATCTTCTGCTTTTTGGATAGAAACGGAAAAAATCCACAGTGGTTCTGCGATTACTACTAACAGTAATAATAAGAATAAAGAGGAAAGAAAAAAAGTACTTCCGATTCAAATTAGTTCTATTGGATCGGATGAGGTTGGGACAGGAGATTATTTTGGTCCTATTGTTGTTACTGCATCATACGTTTCTAAAGAGAATGTCGATTTTTTATTAGAATTGGGTGTTAAGGATTCTAAAAAATTAAGTGATGAGCAAATTAAAAAAATTGTTCCCCAAATTATTAAAAAAATTCCCTATCATACTTTTGTTTTAAAAAATAAAGAATACAATACATACCGAAATAAAAATATCAATATGAACCAAATGAAAGCTATTCTTCACAATAAAGTATTGTATGCGCTAGTGAAGAAAAATTATACTTATGACTATATTGTTGTCGATCAGTTTGAACCACCGGTTAGTTATTATAAACATATTAAAGATGCTACTTTAAAGGTGAATAATATTTTCTTTTTAACAAAAGCGGAGGATCAATGTCTATCAGTTGCTTGTTCTTCTTTAATTAGTCGCTATATTTTTTTGAAAGAGATGTATGCACTAGAAAAGGAATTATCTATGGTCCTTCCTAAAGGTGCAGGAGATACGGTAGATGAGGTAGGTAAGAAAATTGTTAGACAATATGGAAAGGAAAAGCTAAATGACATTGCTAAGTTAAATTTTAAAAATACCGACAAAATTTTAGAGGTATAAAACTAAAATACTTACACATATTATTATTGGTGATATCATGAACAATATTGATGTAAGAAAGTATATTATTAGTAATTTCAAAGAAGATAGTTTAGAGGAAATAGAACAGTCTATTAGTCAATCTATTGAATCAAAGAGTGAAGATCCTTTAATCGGACTAGGTGTCTTATTTGAACTCATGTGGAATTATTCTAATAATGATATGAGAAATAGTATTTTAAAAAGTATTAAAAAAGGACTTAACAATTAAAAATAAACCTTGTAATTGAAGAAATCAAAAAAAATCGAACTAGCATATGTAGTTCGGTTTTTTTATCTTTTTATTTGTTTTTTGGCAAGATGTTTTTCATAATCGCACTTATTTTTAATAATATCTTCGATTGCATGCATTTCCGATTTTATCTCTGATTTCATCCAACTATATTCTTCATCATCTACAAGGAAAGTGTTACTTGCATATTCTAAAAGTAAATCCAAATATTTTTTTACACTTTTATCATGTTTGCTATAATACAAAAACTTTTCATAATTTTGAGCAAAATAAGCAAGTGTACTTAATTCTTTCTTCTCTTCGCTAGAAGATGATCTTTTTACTCTTTCTAGAAAAGTCTGAATTCTATCATCAGAAAAATCTAATTGCATCATCAATGACACACAATAAATTTTTTCTTCTTCAGTTAATTGCTTTTTTAGACTGCCATGATAAGTATCATAATATACCCCTAAATCTTTTCTTAACTTTTTGTATTCTGCTTCAGTTAAGAATTTTTTTTGAGTTGATTTTTGTTTTTGCCAATTTATTGGTTTATTATTATTAGCTTTATTTGTTCTTTTTCGAATTTCACTGTCTAAAACAGCTGAAATTTCGCTTAAAATTTTAGCGGATACGCCAAGATCCTTTAATTGCTCTAAAACTTTATCTTTATCATCAGACGTAAAGATATTCATTTTCTTTAAGTAAAATTCATTAATTATTGCGTGACTTAAGAAAAAGTTAGTCTTTTGGGCTGTACTTTCTCCAAGAAACTGATATATTTCATTTATTTTTTCTTGTTCTTCTTTCGTTCTCTTTGTTGGCTTTTGTTGGTCTTCTTGACACCCAGGTGCTAGGCTATATATAAGCGCTAAGGCTTCTTGAGTATCCATTGTTTTAAATTTATGTTTCTTAACATCATTTGCATCTATAACAAAGGCATCCGCAAGTGTTATTCCTTCACTTTTATTCCAGTTAGCTAATATAAAGAAAATAATAATATTGGTCTTATCTTTAGCACTTAATTTAGACTTTGATAATATATCTGATAATATATCAAAATCACTAAACATCATACCATCACTGTTTGAAGATAATTCAGCTCCTACAATGTCTAATAGACTATCTGCAATTGAATATTGTCTATTCATTTCTTTTAATTCTGCGTTTTTTTCTAGTAGCATTTTCTCTATTTCTGTTTCTAATGTTTCTAACTTATTTAAATCGAGTGAACCTGCACTCAATGTAGGATTCATTCTAACAAGATATTTTACTATTTTTTCTGATTGCTCTTTTTTGTATTCTTTCAAAAAATCTATAAAATTGCCTAATGAGTCCCCTATTTTTTGTATCGTTTTTTCCATAATATAAAAATCCCCCTTCTTTCAGAGAGTTATCCTACCATAAATAAATATTTTTGTCAACAAAAAGTTAAATTTTTGTTCTAGCATTATGATTAACTGCATCTATTATTCCCATTATTTTGTTCATATCACTTATCTTCTATCTGTTGATTCTTCCACCATGACACTTTAATACATAAACTTTATTATTATTTTTGTATATTGTTTCTTCTCCTTCAAAATAGTCTAAATTACCTCTTACATCAAAAGTATATTTATAATCACTATTTATATATTCTTTTGGTCCTCTTACAGGAATAACATCATCTTCTCCCACTTTCATTAACGCTGGTCTTAACGCTTTATCTACTGCTTCTTCACTTAAAGAACTATCTAATGTTACACCATAATCATTCATTCCCCATATTGGGGTTTGTTTACTTGTATAAACAACTTCTTCTCCCATAAAATTTGTTCCACCAAAATAAGTGTCGTGGTAAGTTAGTCCATTGGCACTATATTCATAATCATGTGATCCTTTTCTAGTTGATTCTTGTTTTTTCACATTTTCATTTGCGTAAGTTTGTTTCTTGGCCTCAATTAAGAAATTATAAAGTTCTTCAATTTGTTTTTCTTTTTTCATCTATAATCATCACCTTTTTTAAATATAATTCTTGAGTAACTTTTTTACCTGTATTCTATACTAGCACAGAGGATGATTTTGGTCAATGTTGTAGAATTTAAATCTAGATCAATCATATGATATAATAATACTTCCTTTTTGGAAAAAAGTTTAAGTATTGTCAAGGGAGAAGATGATTATGGTATTATGTCAAAAAAACAGCAATTATTTAGAGGAAAAAGAAGAAGAAATGACGAATATGCTTATTTTTTTCATATTTTATAAAAAAAGTTTTGACTTTTCCGAGGAAGTAATATAGAATTGTAAATGAAGGTGGGAGGTATCATGCGAAATAAGAATGTAGTTAGCGAAGAAGAATATCTTTCTTTAAAAGAGAAATTGAAAGAAATTTTAATCGATAAAGAAAATATTTATAAAATATATGACACTTATTTTTCAAAAGAAGAGGTCTTATCTTCTGATAAGGTAATGAATTTAGTAATGATTCTAACAAGAAGAGATCAATCTCTAGCAGAGAGCATCAATTTAGAGAAGAAAAAATATTTTAGTACTTGTCGTAATCAGTCTACTATTTTTAAAACACTGGTATCTGATTGGATTGATGGAGATCTTTCACAAGTTGCTTTTTTAAATATGGAAGCTGATTTTAGTGTATTTGAAAAGAAAATAGCTGATTTGAAAGAAGAACGAGATAAAAATAAAGATTTACTACAAGCCATTATTGATAATATGAATAATGAAAAATCAGTTACTCAACAAATTAAAAGTTATGAGAAACAGCAAAAGAAAAGTTATGAGAAACAGCAAAAGAAAAATGCAACTTCAAAAATAAAAGCATTGTTATTTAAGAAAAAGAATAATAAAATTAATTAATATCCTTTATTTAATAAAGGATTTTGTGTCCTTGTAACTCAGCTGGATAGAGTACCCGCCTCCTAAGCGGAAAGTCGGCAGTTCAAATCTGCCCAGGGACGCCAGATTAAACATTAATGTATTGAATTTCGATTCAATACATTTTTTTGTTAAGAATAAAAGTTCTCCAAATTTGGTGGTTCTGAAAAATCACGCCTAAATTTTTGGCGTGATTTTGATGTTTACTGAATTTCAAAAAATCAGTATTTTAACTAAATTTAGAAATAAGAACGTAACTTATCCTTTAACGCTGCGTCCTCCCCACTACATTTAGGAGAATTTTTTGAAGTATTTTTGGTATAACTTGAAACGATATTATTTTGTTTTGTGTAAGTATTTATTGCTAAATTCCTTAACTTGCCTAACGCTTCCTTTACTTCGATTTCAGCCGTTTTTCTATTATTCGTATTTGGCATAATATGAGTATCAATATTTCCATCCTTATCTACCGCAACATAGAAATCTTCTCCAATATAGGCACAAGTATATTCATAATGTTCATTTTCGTTAATTCCTTCATTATAATTTTTTCCTTGCAAGATATTATTAATCATCTTGAGTTTATCGATAGAATCATTAATTTTATCCGGATCATTAAGATATCTAACATCATCCCTTAATACAGCATATTCAGGCATTTTAGTATCTTTAAAAGGTACATATTCTCTGCTTTTATCTTGATTAGAAGTTGCTAAAAGCACACAATTATTTTGATCCACATCAAAATAACCTGGAGACTGTTTTCCATCATAAGCAAAACTAACACCAAAATTTACTGTTGGTTTTATTTTTTCAAAAACATACTCATTCGCTATAACTACGTTTTCAATTGGACTTTCACTATCTTTAGATAATTCAATTAATCTGTTGGCAACATTCTGACAAGCCAAACGCACATCTTCATCTGTGAATTCGGATGAGACACTATTTCTTAATTCATTTAAAAATACTGTATTTCCTACTCTAAATCCACTTACTCTACTGACAAATTCTTTATTTTTTGAAGAAAATCGAATATGAAAACCGGCAGGATTTTTAAGACAAAAATCAAACAATTCCTTTCCCACACCACCAATACGCATACATGAACCAGTCCACTCTCCATATGTTAGGTTGATTGCGTTAGTAAAATTTCCTAGGTTAACGGATAGAGATTTTCCATTTCCTAAAGAAATATCTTCTTTTATTGGAGGAACATTGATGATTTTTCTTTGATACATATCCCGGATATATTCTAGAGCTTTATCTAGTCGTTCATATTTCTTCATCGAACTAGAATTAGGAGGGGGATTATCCATCAAAAGGCGTGCATTATCTTTACCCAGTAATTTAGCTAAATTTTCATTTAAAAGATTATAAGCATCCAAAACTACTTTTAAATTGATTTTTTTCTTTTTTTCTAATGTAGTTGCAATGGATAAAATATTTTTAATAAAATCTTCTATATCAAAACTTGCTATGTCATTTTCTTCAAAAATTTGATTAAAGTTAGTCCCTAAACCAATTAAATGATATTTTTTTATCACATCCATGATTTTTTTATATTTTTCATGATTTTCTTTTAAACATAATTCTAAAAATTCATTTAAGTTACATGTTAATAATAATTCGGCAAGCTTGGTGGAATTGTCGATTTCTAGTTTTTCATCATATTTTATTTCGCTTTTTGGTGCTTTTAGCATGGCATATAATTTATCGTAATGTTCATCATATAATTGAACCAAAATTTTATTTAGTTCTTTAAAGTCTAATTTTATTTCTTTTGGAGCATTTTTAGGATCTTTTGTTTTCCATTCTAATACCTCTTTTAGGGTTATCCCGTTTGTAAAGGCGTTAGAAGATAATGGTTCGGGATAAAATTTTTCAATTAAATTACTTAGGGTATTTGTATCGTAATGTTCTGTTATATATTTTATTAAATAATTTCTGTCTACTTTTCTATCTATTCCTAACAAATTATCCGCAAATATTTGCTCTTTTCTAGCTATTTTGTAATCTTCCATTTGTATATTGATATACTGACTAGTAATCATTTTTAATTTATCCAAAGCCAATTCACGAACTTTTGATTTATTTTGATCGACTAGTTCAATAATAAAATTCTTAAGAAAATTACTATCGTTTTTAGCATCAATAATGAACTGCTTTAATTCTTTACCTACTAAATTTTTGGTATTCTTAGAATATTTAATGATCGTAAGTAATTCTTGAGTGATATTGTCTACTTCACCTTTGTTACTCATTCTTTTTATTCTCGAAAATATTTCCCAAACTTCTTTTTTATTTTGTTTAAATTCTCTTGGAAGGACGGTTTCTAATACAGTATCAATCTGTTGTTTGTTTAAAATGGCGTTTGAATGGTTAAATAAGGTAATGAATTTATTAAAGATTTCTTCATTACTTACAATAATCTTGCTATAATTTGAGGAGAGTTGATCCTTATACTTTATTTGACAAGTATCTTTGATTTTCTTATATTTTTCAACATTTTTATCCCCTAGTTCTATTAGGAAAGATAATATTGAATCATCCGACTTAAAAGCGGATAAAATTTTAGATTTAGAAGACGCTTTTTCTAATTTGTCTAGACATTTTATTTTTAATTTATTCGTTCTAAATCTTTTGATAATCCCCAATCGATATGATTCATCTTCTAACTTGTCTAGACATTGCATCTTTAACTCGTCCGTTTGGAATTCTTCTATAATTAGAGATTTATAATAATCTGTTTCTAATTTATCTAGGCCTTGAATTTTTAATTCATCTGTGTTAAAAACTTCTATAAAGCCAAATTTATTGTAATCATGTTTTAATTTGTCTAAAGCTTGGATTTTTAATTCGTCTGTTTTCAAGTTATTTATAATTAGAGATTTATTCTCATCTGTTTCTAATTTATCTAAGGCTTGGATTTTTAATTCATCTGTTTTCAAATTATATATTACATCAAATTTAAAAGAATCATGTTCAAATTTATCTAAGGCTTGGATTTTTAGTTCATCTGTTTTCAAATTATTTATAACTATAAATCGATAAAAATCATCTTCTATTTTATCCAAAGCTTGGATTTTTAATTTATCTATTTTAAAACTATTTATAACCGTAGATTTAGAAGAATCGTTCTCTAATTTATCCAAAACTTGAATTTTTAGTTCATCATCTTTAAAGCTACTTATAACCGCAGATTTAGAAGAATCATCCTCTAACTTATCTAAGAGCTGTATTTTTAATTCATCTGTGTTAAAGTTAATTATAATTCGAGTTATATAATAATTTATTTTTAATTTGTCTAGTCCTTGAATTTTTAACTCATCTGTTTTAAAATTATTAATTATTTCAAATTTAAAGGAATCATCCCCTAACTTGTCCAAGGCTTGGATTTTTAAGGTATCTGTTTTAAATCTATTTATAATCATAGATTTAGAGGCGTCATCCTCTAACTTGTCTAAGTATTTTATTTTTAATAAATCCGTAGGCAATGCTAAAATACTTAATAATTTCTTATCTTCATCATCTATCTTTGTACTTTCTAGTAAATTTATTGCTTCTTTTTCTGTATAGAGGCTAGACATAAATAAATTAAGATGCTCATTTAATATATCTATCACTTCTTTATCTAATTTTCCTACAATTCCTTCTAATTTTCCTATTAAATAGTTTCTTTCTTCCAAACTAAGTTCGTTTACTATTAATGCAAAATTATTTGTTTTTGCTGCTTTAATTAACACTTTCTTGATATGTTCTTTCATATTATTCACCTACGTTCAATATAGTTTCATTATATTAAAAATTAGGACAGAAGTAAATAAAATTCAATATAATTATGTATAGTTCAGTCAAGGAAAGGAATGTTGCAAATAAATCCTTAGCAAAAAAAGATAAACTTGATGTTTTGAAAATATATTCATGAATTAAAAAGATCAATTTTTTGACTACATTTCAGCTTTTTTTGCTGCTTTTGGACTATTTTTTACAGAAACAACATTTTATTCCTTATTTTATTAGAATGAACTGTAACATCATTATTTTAAGATTTTGTTCTTTAAATGTTTTCTTTCTGTTTTTTTGCTATATTACTTTTGATTTTATTTCGTGTATTTAGTAGAATTTAAGTAAATTTTTATCAATTTACCTGGGAAGAAAGGAAAAAAGAATGCCATATAAAATATAACATTCTAAACATCCATCACTAAATATATTTTCTAAATTTTAAAAAGATTTTTTTTGTATCATTATTTTTTAAATTCAACATACTCTTTTGTATTGTAAACTTTATCATTAATTTTCAAATAAATAGAATACTTCCCCTTAAGTCCTGCTTCATTAATATATCTAGTAACTGTAAGGCCTTTTTCGGTTTCTTCTTCGCTAAAAACATCTACACATAAGGCCGTATACGGTTTTTTACTAATACTAATTGGATAATGATAACTCATCATATTCTGGTATAAAATCACTTCAACGTCTGTTCCTTTTTTAAAAGTACCCGTTAAAACTAAACGATCGATTTCTTTCGTCAATTGAATTGCATGTTCTTCATAACTTTTATCTATTTTTTGACTTTTAATCATTGGCGTTAATTCTTTTTTACTAGTTGTAGTTTTTCCTAAGCTACCAAGTCTTTTTGGAGAAGCTAAATTCACCTGTTCCTTATCTTGATATAATGCCATCTTTTCTGTACGATAATTATTTGTTGGTAATTTCAATTCAAAAATAACTTCACCATCCATAAGTTCTACCGTATCACTGACTAGGGTTGCATCTTTAGAAAAGCCTGCTGGCTGATTGGAATTTTTCCCATTTACATAAACAATTCCTCCAGAGTGAATAATATAATGATTTGCACCTAAATAATCGACATCAGAAATATAAGGAGAATAAAATTCAGATCCTCTTTCTTTTCCATATTCAAATATTTGTTCAATAGTCATATTTTTGGTATCAATTTTATACATAACCCCTCTTGAATAACTATTTGTAGCGTCAATATAATTTTCCTTATTTTTTGATTTGTTATTTCCATTATCAAAAAGGAATACATACCCCTCAGGCGTAATCATTGCGGCATGTTGACTCCACTGCCATTCAAAATTAGTATTTCCTTGTGGATTGAAGAAATATTTTTGATATTCCGAACTCCAATTCGTCTTATCTCCGATAATCCAGTTTAATTTTCCACTTTTATAATCAATATTAATTACTGCATCTTGATGTCTTCCCGATAATGTAATGGAATTACTTTTTTTATCATACCAAACTGAATTATTATGAAACCAATCATATGCACTCCAGTTCTCGCTTTTTCCATCCGTCATTTTCAAGATATCTTTTAAATCAAATGTTTTAACTACCTCACCAGTCTTTCGATCAATTTCTACGATATAATCTTCAACTGTCCCATCCTCATTATAAAAATCATCACTGGCAACTAATAAATTACCATTATCCATCTCATAATAATCGTGGTGATAGCCTCCCTTTAAACTATATTCTACAATTACTTTTCCTAGTAAATTCATCTCATATAAACCAGTCATGTAATAAGGATTATTAATAAGTCTCTCTGTACTTAACAATAAATTTCCATTCTTCAATCTCTCCACGTTCCATAGTGCATAATTTGATAAATACCACCGAACATCACCATTAATATCATAAGCACAAGTGTATCCTGTACTAGATGGCGTATAAAAATATAATTCATTTCCTAATTTACTTTTATCTGCATAAACTGATGTTGGTAAAACGAAATTATTGGGTAGCTTTTCTGTCTCGATCAAAACTTCTTTCTTTATCTTCTCTTTTTTCTCTTGATATTCTAGTATAACATGATTTACACTACCAGCATACAATCCATAAATTGGTAAGTAATGTTCTTTGGTATTCTCGAAGGTATGAGTAAAAGTACTGAATTCATCTTGTCCTTCTATCGTGATATGAACTGAAACAGCTGTAGAAGTCTCAAATAAAATGAGTGCTGTCAAAGGAGAATTCCCATAAGGATTTACTATTACATTTGGATTATCTATTGTATATCCTTTTATTTTAAATTTACTCTCCAACACTTTTTGTTTTTCAATCAGACTACTAACAGTATCTACTGCAACATAATTTTGATTAGCCTCATCTAATTTTAAATAAAGGCACGTTAAAACTAGAAGAAGTAAAATAATACTAAGACTAATAATTTTTTTTCTTTTCTTTTTCATTGTTTATCCCTCCTATTACTCATATTTTAAAATAGAAGAAGTAAAAAAGCAATAAAGAGATAGTTGAATCTACTAAACCATAAGTTGAATTAGTGACACTATCTCTTTTTATTATTTTATTTCAATTAACTCATAATCACGATTGCCAAAACCAAGTGAGGCTGAAGATTCAATGGTATGTATTCCATTTCTAGATTCAATTCGTTCTACTAAATGATCCCTTCCGGCATCAGTTGACTGATATACTAGATCAATACATGCTTGATCTAGAGCGATTGGATCTGTTGATGCTAAAATACCAATATCTTTCATGCATGGATCTTCTGCAACAGCACAGCAATCACAATCTACTGACATATTGCACATAATATTAATATAACAAATATTTCCTTTAAAAAATCCATGAACAGCACTAGCTGCATCTGCCATTGACTCCAAAAATTTATCATGATCAGCTGTCCATAAATCATCTGGAGAACCAGCACCATGAATATAAGCTTTGCCGTAAGAAGAAGCAAATCCTATCGAAAGTTGTTTTAAAGCTCCGCCGTATCCTCCCATTGGATGTCCTTTAAAGTGTGATAAAACTAAACATGAATCATAATTTTTTATATGCGATCCAACATAATCTTTCTTAATTATTTTTCCTTTGGGAATATCCAAAACGAGGTCATTGCCTTCACCATCTAAAATATCAACATCAAAAAGATTACTCCAACCATGTTTTTTCATTAATTTAGTATGATCTTCTGTTGTTTTTCTAGCGCCATCATAAGCTGTGTTACATTCAACAACTGTACCTTTTACATAATCAATCATAGGTTTTAAAAATTCTGGACGTAAAAAATTTTGATTGCCATCTTCACCAGAATGTACCTTAACTGCAACTTTTCCAGGTAATTTTTTTCCCGTTGCTTCATAAATTTTAATCACATTATCTGAAGTAATGTTACGAATAAAATAAACTTTACTTTTCATTGTATCAAATCCTTTCATTTTTATTGTACCATAAAATAAAGATTATATTAAATAAAAAAATAAACTTTTATTTTCTTATTACATAATAGCTACCTTCTAGTTATTCATTTTTAATTAATTTTAGGAAGAAGGTTTTGGCTTTTCGAGCCAAAATAGTCATATTGAAAAATGAATCATTAAAATTTAGACCACTTTATCTTTTGTATATCTATAGATGTAGAATTTTTTAGAGGTTGCCATACAATATGACAGGGGGATTCATGTGAGAAATAATTTAAATCGTTTCTTTAGAAACTGTCTTGGATTTAAATTTTATATTGCCATTATTTGTATTATTATTTTACCTATTATTACCATATATCAATTGATTTTAACCTTATTTATTCCTTGTTTTTATAACGTATTGATTCTTTTGGTTCAATATTTGTTATTACTCTCTTTATGGTTTTGGACTTTATTTTTATAATCAAAAAAAGAAAGGCTCTTATTCAGAGGCTTTCTTGCTATTTTTTAAAAGTACTTCTTTTCGGGATAAATTTAGTTTTCCCTTTTTGTCATATCCAGTTGCGATGGCGATGACTTCATCTCCTACTTTTAAGATGTCGCTTACTTTATCAATTCGTTTGGTATCTAGTTGAGAGATATGAATTAAGCCTTCACAGCCTGGCCATAACTCAACAAAGGCACCAAATTCTTGGATAGACACTACTTTGCAAGTGTATGTTTTGCCAATTTCTACTTCTTTTACAATATCTTCAATCATTGCTATGGTCTTTTTAATAATTTCTTGATTATTATGGTAGACGATTACTCTTCCATCATCTTCTAAATCTACTTTAACCGCATCTTTATCTTGAACAGTTTTGACATTAGAAGCTTCTAGGATTATCTTGGTTATCATCTCTCCACCACGACCAATAACATCTTTAATCTTTTCGGGATTGATTTGGATGGTTTCTATTTTAGGGGCATATTTAGATAATTCTTTTCTTGGGGTTGGAATAACACTTTCCATTAAGTCTAAAATTTGCATTCTTGCCTTTTTTGCTTGGGCCAAGGCTTCACTTAAAATTTCTCGACTCACTCCTTTTATCTTAATATCCATTTGCATAGCACAAATTCCGTTTCTCGTTCCTGCTACTTTAAAGTCCATGTCTCCCATATGGTCTTCTAATCCTTGAATATCCGTTAAGATTGTATATTTGTCGTCTTTTGTGATTAGGCCCATTGCGATTCCAGCTACTGGGGCTTTAATTGGAACGCCTGCTGCCATTAGCGATAGGCAACCAGCACAAATGGATGCTTGAGAGGAAGAACCATTACTTTCTAAGACTTCACTAACAACACGAATGGTATAAGGGAATTCTTCCTCGCTAGGAATGACTTGTGATAAAGCTCTCTCTCCTAGAGCACCGTGGCCAATTTCTCTTCTACCAGGGGCACCATATCTCCCTGTTTCTCCGACAGAAAATGAAGGAAAATTATAGTGATGCATGAATCTTTTTTCTTCTTCAATTCCTAGTCCATCTAAGATTTGATGTTCCCCTAGGGCACCTAGAGTTGTTGTAGATAAAACTTGGGTTTGCCCTCTGGTGAATAGTCCTGAGCCATGCGTTCTTGGTAAGATATCAATTCTAGCAGATAATGGTCTTATCTCATCCATTTTTCTTCCGTCAGGGCGTATATGTTCTTCTGTGATTAGTCTTCTTACTTCTTCTGCTTCGATATTATCTACGATTTTTTTGACGTCACTAGCAATTTTTTCTACATTTTCCTCATCTTGATATTTTTCTTTAAAGAAAGTGATGGTCTCTTCTTTTAAGGCATCGATAGCGGCATATTTTTCTATTTTATCTTTAATTTGAATTGCGGCACACATTTTTTCTTTAGCATACCCTTCTACTTCTTGAACTAGTTTTTTGTCTAACTCGGCCAAAACGACTTCTATTTTTTCCTTGCCAACACACGCTACAATTTCTTCTTGGAAAGCAACTAATTTTTTGATGGCTTCATGTCCTGCCATAATGGCTTCTATCATTAATTCTTCAGATACTTCATGAGAACCAGACTCTACCATGTTAATTGCATCTTTCGTTCCTGCTACTGATAGGTTGATATCACTTTTTTCTAGTTCAGCAACGCTAGGGTTAATGATAAACTTGCCATCCACATGCCCAACTACTACTCCAGCAACTGGTCCATCAAAAGGAATATTACTAATAGATAAACATAATGATGAGCCAAAAAGAGCTGTCATTTCTGGTGTACAATCTTGATCTACAGATAGGACGGTATTAATGACTTGAACTTCATTTCTAAATCCTTCTTTAAATAAAGGACGAATGGGACGATCGATTAATCTAGCGGCTAAAACGGCTTGTTCTGTCGGCCTTCCTTCTCTTTTAATAAATCCTCCAGGAATTTTTCCTACTGAATAGAATTTTTCTTGATAATTAATCGTTAAAGGAAAGAAATCTGCAGTGGTGGCATTGTTGCTCATGACACAGGCGGAGAGAATTACTGTGTCGTCATAACGAACTAGGCAGGCTGCATTTGCTTGTTTGGCTAATTCTCCTATTTCAACAGTAATTTTTCTTGTTCCTAAAACGAATTCAAATACTTTTTTTTCTTCCATAACTAAATCCTTCCTAAAATAAAGACACTCTTTTTTCTTGAGTGCCCACATTTTTTTATTTTCTTAAGCCTAATTTGCTAACAACAGCACGATATCTTTTAACGTCAGTTTTTACAAGATAGTCAAGTAAACTTCTTCTTTTCCCAACTTTCATTAAAAGTCCTCTTTTAGAGTGTTTATCTTGCTTATTGTTTTTTAAATGTTCTGTTAAAGCTTCAATTTCTTTTGTTAGAATAGCAATTTGAACTTCTGGAGAACCAGTATCTTTTTCATCTCTTGCAAATTCTTTAATAATATTTTGCTTTACTTCTTTTGTTAATGCCATGTTTTTTTCCTCCTTATATTAGATTACACCGATTACTTAGAAAGTGTTTAGAGGTACAGATTTCCAAGTAATGGAACAACTTAATTGTAATATAAATTAAAAAATATTGCAAGGTATTTTGTGAAAAATACTTCTAATTCTGGATTCTTTTGGTAAAAGTTTATCCTAAAGTAATTTTTTAATTCATTTAATTTTTATCTCTTCTATTGTTCTTGAGGGTTTTCCTCTAATAAGTCTTTATAGAGTTTTACTAGCTTTTCTCCTACTATTTTACTATCTTTTTGAATGGCTTTTTGATAGCCTGCTTCTTGTAAACTAGGTAATTTTCCTTGAAGTATTTTTCGTATCTTCACTTCAAATTCATCAATCGTTTTGGCTTTATAGACTTCTTTGTTGGTAATAAATTCTTCAAAGATAGGAATATCTCTTACGAGAGTAGGTGTTTTGGCGGCTAAGGCTTCCAAGATAGGAATTCCCTCCGTTTCTTCTAAGGTTGGAAAGAGATAAAGATCAGCGCCACTGTAAGCTTTTCTTAGAAATTCTTGCTCAACGTACCCTGCAAAAATTAGATTATCTAATTTGGTGGTTACGGCTTTTTTGATTTCTTTAGGGACTAATTTTAGATCTAGATACCCAAACCAAATAAACTTATATTCGGGCATTCTTTTGGCTAATTCTACAAAATCTAAGATGCCCTTTCTTTTTAAATATAGACCTACACCCATGATAACCTTATCTTTTTCTTGATAATGATATTTTTTTCGAAATTCTTTTTGATATTTATCATTATGTTTGAAAAATTCAGTATGAATGCCGTTAGAGATGGCATAGATAGGTTTATTTAGATGATATTTTGTTAAGAGATGTTTTGAATATTCTGTTGGGGTAATTATCACATCTCCTAGGCGATAACATTTACAAATCCACCATTTAAAAAGGGGGGCTAATTGATTGGAAAAAAGAAAGGAATTTCTAAAATCTTCTTCAGTAGAATGTGCATGATAAACAACTTTTTTCCCCATCTTTTTAGCTTTTTTGGCCAAAGCGTAACTTTTGAATAAATACCAATTAATATGAACGATATCAACGTTTTTTATTTCCTTTGGATCACAAGTGTATTCAATGTGATTTTTTTCTAGAGCATTAATCTGATGCTCAACGGCCTTTCCTAGACCAGATTTGCCAACGGTTTTTAGACCTTCAGTGTATAATAATATTTTCATACTCTCTCCTTTTTCGTTTTTTTATCTCATTCAATATCACTAATTAGTATAATTATAGCATATATTCTAAAATAATGAGTAAATTTTTGCCGAGGGAATGAACTTTAGGTTCAATTTTTACTCAACAAGATAAATCAATGTTTTCCTTTTTATAATTTTAAATACTTTATTGTCTGTTTTTTTAATTAGGTCATAAATAATTCATAGGAGATATTTGAATAGAGATCATTTAAAGTAACTACTTCCCTTCTCCAACAAAGAAGTAATATTTATCAATTTGTTGATTAAATCCCTTGGTATTGCCCTTCCCTAACCTTTTCATTACTAAAATTCTATGACTAGAAATTTTTTCTTGTTACTGCTATTTATCATTAATATATTTTAGATTATTTTTCAAGAAAAATTCCCTGTGAAAGGTAATGAAACCAGATAATTGTTTTAAAAAAGAGAGAATGATTCAATTTATGTTATAATAAAGTTGAAGGAAGTGATTTTGTGCAAATAGGAATAGGAATATTGTGCGTTTTTATTGGGGGTATCATCATTTTATTATATGGAGATTATAAAAGAATTCCAAATGCAAAAAAAACAAAAGGGAGTATTTATTTAAATAACAAAAAACAATTAGGGAAAGGAAAAATACTTTTTTATCATCAAATTCATTATTTTGTTGACTCTAAGGAATATTTTATTCAAATGAAAGGAAGAAGGATATATTTTTTTCGAAATCCTAAAAATATTACGATAAAATATAATAAAGAAAATCCTTCGCAGGCAATGGTTCTACATAATTTTATAGATTATATTATTCCATTGCTTTGGATTGGTTTTGGAATTTTAGAGATTACTTTAATAATATTAAGTCAAAGTCATTCAGAAAGTACACAGATGAATCCTAAAAAAGGAGATTGTTGTGTTTGTTCAAGTTGCCCGCAATGTGCTGTTTGTTGTAGTTGCGATAATCCATAATGAAAGAACTATAATATTAAAAGATATTGATATTTTTTTATCATGTAGAGAGCTATCTATATCATAAAGAGAATCCCATATACAGAAACTTTACACGCTTAATACAGATGTTTGAATGTTAATTTTAACTTAGTTAAAACCTATTTTACCATCTATTATATCTTTATTAGGTAAATTTTTTCTCTCTTTTTGGTTATTATGCATTAAAACAAATAAATTACAAAGCAATAACATAGGGACTTGATACTGTCCCATTTCCTTCTTTAACTAGAGTATTGGAGTTTAAATTGATAACTGGGCGCACGCCTAACTCATGAGATACCAAAAGCCATTGATCAAGTGAACCAGACGAATAAACAAACCAATTATGTGCATTGAAAGCCACAGATAAAAAGCATGATGGCGAACCAATCCAAAAAGTCTGATTGGTTGCCAAGTAGTATTCTCTATTATCGTATCCCTGTTTTCCTCCGGCATAAGCCACTTCAT
>CAKPBH010000012.1 GCA_934140355.1 uncultured Bacilli bacterium
AAAAATAGATAAAAAATTTTTTTATAAATTTTACCTATTTTTAATAAAACAAATTTATTTACTCTTTTTTACTGTTTTACTTTTCTAAATAATTGGTATTTTAAAAGATAAACAAAAAATACTTAAACTTTTTTAACCTCTAAAAATAAGGCGGATAATATACAAATATCCCTTTCAGAAAGGAGAGGAAAATGATAAATACTCGAGTAGAAGAAAAATTTAATTCACTTAAAGTAAGAAATATTTTCTATTTAAATAAGATAACAGTTGATACCACTGATGTTGAGGTAAACTATAAAGATTTTTCTAAAATATACTTCTGCCAATTAAACTTTTCAATATTATCATTAAATTCAGATAACTCTTTCAATACAAGAATAGCTACACAAGAAATAAAAAAGGTAATACCTAATTCTTTTCCATAGCAAGTACTTTATCCTCAACCTTTTTTCTCCTCAGTATTCACTTTTCTTAGTATTTTTAAGATATATTTTCTAATATTTCACCAACAAAAATAGTAATATACCCAACAATAAAGCAAAAATAATACTGCCTTACATAATCTAGATAAAATTCATTCCCATTATTGATATAACCATCATGAAAAATATTATGTAAAAAGTTTTGATCTAAATAAAAACGAGAAAAAATAAATAGAACAAACAGACAAAAAAGAATAACCAAGTTATCATACCAACTATCTTTTTTCTTAATAATCATTGAAAAAACAAAATAACTAAAAATAACCATTACATATAACAAAGATAACCAATCATAATCAAAATCTCCCACTAAAATAGTTTCTTTAATAATTTTAAAAATAATAAAGAAAAAAATAACAATATGATAAATCATAAAAGCAATATTTACTTTTTTACTTTTCTTTAAAAGAAAAATAATTTGCCCTCCTACTGTAAATGGCAACAATAAAGTAAAAATAGTAAAAATATCTTGCAATATTACTCCATTGATTCCTATTTTAATCAAGTTCAAATCAGTCACATAAAAGAAAAAGAAAGAAACAAAAACCACAAGAAACAAAAGAATATTTTTAAAAAACACCTTACCATTCATTTAATCTCACCTACCTTAATCACATCATTAAGTATTTTATTATAAATTTTATATTGATAATGAATAATTGTTAATGGATTAGGAAGATAACCTTTATAAGGAAGCCTAAATTGATAAGAATAAGGTTGCTCTAAATAAGTAAACACTTCAAAATAACTTTTCCTTAAATCAGATAAATTTTCATTAATATAAATTAGATTATCCCCTAAAGTATTATCTTTTTTTAGTAAAATTTTATATATTTCCTTTTCATCTACATTACCATCCGTAAGGAAATTATAATCACTATAGAACTGAATAAATTTTTTAAATGTATATTTTTTATGATTCAAATAATAATCTACTTCCCCCTTTTCTAACATATTCTTCATTAAATCAACATTTATTTTTAAAGTATTGTACTCCTCATCACTAAAAGTTCCCTGGTTAGAATAAAATTTATTCATTTTAAAGTTAACCTCTCTAATTAAAAAAGATAAATCTCTAATATATTTTTGATAATCATTATCAGTTGGATAATGAAATTTATTCTGAGATACATCTACCACCCTTATTTCCATAAAAATACTTTTTAGGTTAGTAAAAAAGAAAAAAAGACAAAGACTTGCAATAAGAAAAGAAGCAAAATAACGAAATATTTTTTGAAATAAAATAATTATACTTGATCTAGAATATTTCATCATTGCAATAAAATCAGTAAAATTAGAATCTTTTTTATTTTCTAATCTTTTTCCTTGAATTAACTCCAAAACATTAACCCCCAAAATATTTGCCAGATCTTCTAAAATCATAATATCAGGTAAACTTAAACCCCGTTCCCATTTACTAACCGCTTTATCTGTAAGACCAAGTTTCTCTGCTAAATCTTTTTGGGTCATTTTTAGATTTAAACGACATTCACGAATAAAACTTCCTATTTTTAAATTATTCATTTTACCTCTCCTATCTCTAAGTTGAATCTAACATACAATAAAATAAATTTCAATAAACCATTGGTAGAATAATCTAAAATTTATAAAAAAAAGCACTCAACACTTATCATTGAGCACTAAATGATTTAGGTTCTAAACTTTTTGATGGGAACTTAATTTTAGATAATGCCTTGTAATTACTAAGAAAAGCAGTAATAATTTATTCAAAATTTTTATTACTGCTTTTTCGTCACTGTTGATACCTTAAAATTTATACTTTTCTATTTTATTAAATTATTAGTTTTTTCTAATTTTTCTTTTTTTTATTTTTATTAATTTTTCCATTAAAAATATACATTAATCTTAATCTAAAAAAACTAATCGAAAAACTATTTTTTAAACTCCCATCAAAACGTGGAGAGCCGAAAAATTACAATAGTCCCATTTTTTACTAAAATTATCTATTATCTTTCATCATATTTTTACTACAAAAATACGTAACCAAGAAATAGCCACCATAGATGATAATAATAAAGATTGCCGTTACAATAATAGAATTTAATAAATTTTCATTACCAAAAGCACTCAAAATAAAGTTACAGAATTTTATGCCAAAGATAGAATGAATAATGGCGATTAGAAGAGGAAATAGGAAAAAGATTCCAATCTGACGAAATAAGGCTTGATTAATCATTTTCTCATCTACCCCAATTCTTCTTAACATTTTAAACTTTTCAATGTTATCACTAGATTCAGATAACTCTTTTAATGCAAGAATCGCCGCGCAGGAAATTAAAAAGATAATCCCTAAATAAAGGCCTATAAATGTTACCATTCCTCCCAAACCGATACTAGCATCCGCAATATAAATTCTTGTTCTAGCCTCTAAAGTCGTATAATTAATATACTCATTCTTTTCCATCGCGAGTACTTTATCCTCAATTGCTTTTTTCTCCTCAGTATTATTTGCTTTATAATTGGCAATCAAGGCTTCACTTTCTATCATCTCATCAAAAACAGCGTCATCCGGAACAATAAGAAATCCTAAATTCGCATAACTACTATTCATTTCATAAAAGCCATCCATACATTTTAAATACTTAGGATGATATTCCTTGCCATTTATTTTTATCCTGGGTTTGTAAGCTAAGCCCGCATCTCTTACTCCAGATAATTCTTTATAATTTGCAACAACAATATATTCATCATCCGCTAGAGAATATGTTTTTAAATGAAAAATTTTGGCTATTTTGTTATAGTCACTTATCCGAATTAAAGACTCAGCCTTATTATAAAGAAGTAAAGGATATTTTTCTTTAGCTGTATCATCATAATAATCTCCTAAAGTATCTTTTAATGTTACTTCATTTGTTGTATAAATAGAAAAATCTACCACATCTTTAAAATTCGCATCGACATCAAAATCTAAGTGATTTAAACTTTCTATCAAACTAATTTTCCCGTCTTCCTGTTTTTCCTTAGAATAAAGACTACCATCCGTCATATTTCTTTTCTTTGTTAGTTCAATATCCGCAGGAGCTAACTTATTTAAATTGCTAGTAAGAGAATTCTTCATCGACATTGCACTCGATAACACACAAATCGTAATAAATAACATCAAACAAATAATGGTCATTGAAAAAGACATGGTATTGATCTTACTAGAAAATTGCCTTAAAGTAAAACTATTTAATTTTCGGTAATAAATACTCTTCATACTCATGACTATTTTTAAAATTAAACCAGATAGGGACCAAAAGAGAAAGAATGTGGAAACGCCTCCTAAAATAATTGGAAGATAAACACCCGTTGCATTTGTTAATTTGTCAATTCCTCCCGTTACTAAATAATAAGCATACCCTAAAGTAACACAAGACGAAATAAAGATAATCGTACAAAGATAAGGGTTTTTCAATTTTATTTTTTCTGATTTTTTATTAGAATGAATTAAATCAATTAATTTACATCGACTGACATTGATGGTATTAAAAATCATCACCACGAAATACATCATACTAAAATAAAGTAAAGTCTTTAAACAAGCACCCTTAGAAAAAATAAATTCAAAATTCGTTAAGTCAGCTTCAAACATATTTGCAACCAAAATACTCATCAATTGAGAAAGTAAAAAACCAATTCCTAATCCAACAACTAAAGAAGCAATCCCAATCATTAAGGTTTCTAAAAATAAAATAAACGAGATTTTCCTCTTACTCATTCCTAAAGTTAGATAAATGCCAAACTCGCGATTTCGTCTTTTCATTAAAAATCTACTCGCATAAATAATTAGAAAAGCTAAAATAAAAGAAACAAATACACTAACTCCAGAAAGAATATTCTCAAGAAGTTTGATGATTTCATAAAGAGAAGAAGAAACATTTAACATAACGGTTTGATCCTCAATCGCATTAAAGACATAAAAAATAGCAATGCCTAAAATTAAAGTAAAGAAATAGATGGTATAATCTTTTATGCTCTTACCAATATTTTTTAGTGATAACTTAAAGAGCATCATTTAAATCACCACCCAGTAACGTTACGACGTCAATAATTTTATCAAAAAATTCTCGTCTCGTATCGGTTCCTTTATTAATTTCATTAAATATTTTTCCATCTTGAATAAAGATAACTCTTGTTGCATAGCTTGCAGTAAAAGCATCATGGGTAACCATTAAAATTGTTGCTTGAATTTCTTGGTTTAAATAAGAAAATTTTTCCAATAACATTTTTGCCGATTTTGAATCTAAGGCTCCAGATGGTTCATCCGCTAAGATAAGTTTAGGATTGGTAACAATTGCCCTAGCACTAGCTACCCTTTGCTTTTGCCCGCCACTCATCTGATAAGGATATTTCTCTAACACCTCAAGAATATCTAACTCCTTCGCCACTTTCTTTACGCGTTTGTCAATATCACTAGCACTTACATTTTGAATGGAAAGCGCTAAAGCAATATTTTCATAAGCCGTTAGGGTATCTAATAAATTAAAGTCTTGAAAAATAAAACCTAACTCTTCTCTTCGAAACTGATTCAAACGATTTCCTCTTAACTTCGTAATGTCATTTCCTCCTACATAAATATGTCCCGAAGTCACCTTATCAATTGTAGAAATGCAGTTTAAAAGTGTCGTCTTTCCACTTCCACTAGCCCCCATAATCGCAACAAACTCACCTTTTTTCACTTCAAAAGATAAATGATCAATCGCCTTCGTAAGACTAGATTTATTGCCATAATATTTTTCTATTTTATCAATTTTTAAAATATTTTCCATAATTTTTCTCCTTTCAATCTCTATTTTAATAGAAAAAGAAAAATTAATCGTCATTTTAATCTTACAGAATATTACAATTTTGTTATGTAAAATACTGAAATTTTTGTTTCCTTACTGATAGAAAATTGAATAAAAATGAAAATATCTCCCACTTATTCTTATCCCTAATTTATCACATCAACAACGGTATCGATTGCTTTACCAACAAAACTTATCTTTCTTTGACTAAATACTTCTCCTTGATAAGACAAAGTAACCACTGCAATGGCAATTTCATTTTCTTTGGTATAATTTGTATCTCCCATTAAAGTTGTCCATTCAATCTGAATATCCTCTTTGGTAATTTTCTTATTATATTTTATTTTATATTCCATCTTTTTAGTAAATGCAGAATTTGAACTTGACCTTACTATAATATGATGATCCTTTTGATAAACTTTTATGGTATAAAATACTTTGTCCTTCTCTAAGTCCACATAATCTTCATTTGGAGATACGGTTTCTTTCATAATTAAATTCTCTTTCCTTATATCTTCTTTTTGATTACAGATTAAATAATAACCAAATAAACAGAAAAGAAAGAATACACTTAATAACAAAATGATAATATTCATTCTTTTTTTCTTCATAAGACCCTCCAATTTCAAAAATTATGATTTAGAATTAAAATAATTTTACTATTTTTTATTTTAAAGTTAAGAAAAATTTATATCTTAAATTTCACACAATTTTTTAGAAATATATTTACTTGTTTTCAAAATTTTGCTAATTTTTTATAGATTATCTAAAATTTTCCTGAGGCACCTCCGCCACCAAAAGAACCACCCCCACCAGAAAATCCTCCTCGAGATGAAGAACGAGAGCGACCACCAGTAGAATAACTCATATTTACAAAAAAGGCAAATAAGAAGGCAAATGGATGATAAGGGAAAAATAAACCGGCTAAAGTGACAAAACTCAATCGTGATAAAATTTGAAAAAGAATAAAACAGAAAAGAAAATAAAAAATCGCAAATTTTATTTTTGATTTATTTTTTTTGAATTGATAATAAACTCTAAGTATCATTCCCAAAACAAGCCCAATTCCTATTCCTAAGTAAGAGTATTCATTTGCTTCTTGTAAAAGATTATTATTTGTTGTTGAATTACTTTCTTCTAAATTTAAATTTTTAGCCTTAACAATTTCTTGATATATTGCGTCATATCCATTTTTGATTCCACTATCCCAATCATTCTTTTTTAAGGATGGAATCATATCATTATCTCTAATTCTTCCTGCCTTTCCATCTGTAATAATTCCTTCTAATCCATATCCTACTTCTATTCTTAATTCTCTTTCTTGATAGGCAATTAAAATTAATATGCCATTATTTTCCTCTTTGTTTCCAATTCCAGCCGTTCTAGCAAATTCTAGAGAATAATCTTCTATTGATTTTCCTTCTAAGTTTTTTACTGTAGTAACAACAATTTGAATGCCCGATTTTTCTTGTAAAGTAATACTTTTTTTCATAAGATACTCTTTGGTTTGGCTTGTTAGTATCTGGGCATAATCATTTACATAAAAATCATTCGTTGGTTTTACTACTGCCTCAACAGAAAGAGGAAAAAAGAAAAGAATAAAAAGAAAGAAAAGTGCTTTACACTTAGTCAAAACTAACTTGTGGAACATTATTCGCACTTTCCTTTGCTTCAAAATATTTCTCATCACTAAAACCAAATAAACGAGCGAATAAAACTTGAGGAAATTTTTTTATTTCTTGATTATAATTTTTAACGGCTTCGTTATAATCCTTTCTAGCAACAGCAATTCGATTTTCAGTACCGGCAAGTTCATCCTGCAAATTAATAAAATTTGTATTCGCTTTTAAATCTGGATAATTCTCAACAACAACGGTTAGAGCATTTAAAGCATCAGTTAATTTTTGATTTGCTTCCGCTTTATCCTCTACATTTTTTGCTTGTATTAAATTTTCACGAGCCGTTGTAACATTATCAATTATCTTCTCTTCATGACTAACATATCCCTTTACTGTACTCACCAAATTAGGAATTAAATCTGCTCTTCTTTCTAATTGAACAGAAATATCCGCCATTTTATTTTCTACTTCTTCTCTTTTATTCACCAATCCATTGTAAATTCCTGTTAATATCATAACAACAATGATAACCAGAACAAGAACAACCCCGATCCCCTTTAAGTTACTTTTCATTTTTTATCCCTCCATTAAAATTTTAACATACCGCTATCTAATATGCAATATGTCTTTTTGAATGATTTAAAAATACTTTTTCTTTACTTCATCCGATAAAAATCATTATCAAAAAAAATAATTGTAACTTTCGTATATTCTCCTACCTTAGATTTAGCAAAGATACGTCATACATATTTTCTTTAATATAACTGATTTTTAAATGAATATAAAAATAGAATTCAAAAAAACTTGAACTCTATTTTAAGTTATGTTTTATAACATTTCTTTCTTTTATTTGGATGCACGTACCATCAGTTTTATAGATTGCTACCGCTATAATATCTTTCACTTCTGATAAATATCTATTTAATAAATTATCAATAGAAATAAATGGTGGAATATCCCTTTCATCTTCAATTGGCTCTATTTCTGCAAAATCCATCATAAAGCCTTCTATACTTTCACAAAAAGTTCCAACTTTATAAGTATTATCTGAATAAAAATACACAATTCTATATCCATCTTGATATTGGTTATAATTGCTACCAAATTTATTTTTATATTTTAAGTCTTCAGTCAACACCTTTCTCATAAATGCACCACCTCTTGATAAATGTTTTTATGTTCATAAGCATAACACTTTCTTTTTTATACGTAATATGTCTTTTTGAATGATTAAAAAATACTTTTTCTTTACTTCATCCGATAAAAATCATTATCCAAAAAAATAATTGTAACTTTCGTATATTCTTCTACCTTAGATTCAACATTAATTTTGTGTCCTAACTTTTCACATAACTTTTTCGCAATATAAAGTCCCATTCCTGTTGATTTTGCTCTAATCCGCCCATTGTTTCCTGTAAAGGATTTGTCAAACACTCTAGGAATATCTCCCTCAGGAATGCCAATTCCATTATCTAAAATACTTAAAAATATTTTATCTCCATTTATACTTGCCTCTATCTTTATTTCTGATGCCACATCTATTCTTTGATACTTAATACTATTATTAATAATCTGACTTAAAATAAATTCTAACCATTTGGCATCCGTTAAAACCTTTATCCTTCCTACATTTACCTCTAATTTAACGTCATTTTCTAATAAATCATCTTTTTCCTTCAGGGCAACATTCTTAATCATTTCTTTTAAATCTTTTTCTTGAATCAAATAATCTCTAGAAGCATTTTCACTTCTTACATAATATAAAATTTGATCAATATAATGATCTAACTTTCGAATTTGCTGAATATAACTCTTCTCAATTTCGTTTGGATGATTATGATTTAATAAAGTTAAACTAGAAATAGGAATTTTTACTTCATGAATCCACATCTCTACATATTCTTTAAAATCACAAATATTTAGCCGATACTCATTAATCTTCTCTATCATTGATTTATTAATCTCATATAATGTCTGATAAAAAATCTCTCCTTCATAAAAATTTGGTTGATGGATCATTTCTAAAATTAAGTATTTTTGATCTAAACTATCCAAGGTACAAACTAGGTCTTGATAAAAGGAATGTTTTTTTAAATAATCAATGAGAAAAAGAAGAAGAAAAGTAACCACAAAGATTAATATTAAGGCAATTTTTAAAGAGAATTCTACCTTAAAAGCATTTAGCAATAAAATTTCGATAATAAGACTAGTTAAAACAATAAATATTTCAACAAATTTATCCCATAAGTATTTTTTTAAACTCATAATAATTTATACCCCTGTCCTTTTTTCGTCTCAATTCTATCATGAAGATTAAACTCTTGTAATTTACTTCTTAAACGACTGATATTTACCGTTAGGGCATTGTCATTAATAAATTCATTATTGTTCCATAAATCGGTCATTAAATCATCTCGAGTCACAATCTTTCCCCGATTATTCAAAAGATAAGTAAAGATAATCATCTCATTTTTAGTCAGTTCCAAAATATGTCCCTCTTTTTCTAACATTCCTTTTTTCGGATTAACAATAACCTCATCATAAAATAAATCATCAGGCTTATTTTCCATCCGCTTAAAAATATTTTGAATGCGAAGAAGTAAAATTGTTGGATGATAAGGCTTGGTGATATAGTCATCCGCCCCACTTGAAATGGATAACACCTCATCCACTTCACTTACCCTGCTGGTAACCATAATAACAGGGACATTAGATTCTTTTCGAATCTCTCTTAATAAAATCTCTCCATTTATGCCTGGTAAATTAATATCTAATAAAATTAAATCCACCTTCGCTTTCTTTATTTCTTCCCTAGCATGTTCAAAATCAGTAAGCAAAACAACTTTATAGCCAGCATTTTCTAATAAAGTTTTTAATTCTAAACGAATAACCTCTTCATCTTCAACAATTAATATCTTCTTCATTTTCCACACCATTTTCTTTAAAATTCATCTCACCTACCCATTATAGCACCTTTTTCCCTAAATTTTGACATTCCCATGCAACTTGTATATTACAATTTTGTAACACACAAAAAATACTGATTTAGTTGTTCATGATTAGTAAAAAAATAAAGCCAAGAAAAAGAATTGCCACCATAATTCCTAAGGCATTCAATATTTTATTTACCCCTCTATCATCTTTAATGACTTTACTCAAGAAAAGATAAATACCAAGACCAATAAGGGTACCTGTTGTATTAGTAATTACATCAGTAATATCTGATGCACCAATAGCAAGAATAAATTGCATCGCCTCTAAAATAAAACTAAAGATAAAACCACAACCAATAACTTTTTTATTCTCTATTCCTTCCATTTTTAACAGTATTCCTAATGGAATAAAGATGAAAACATTATCTAAAACTTCCCGAAACTGAAAATTGGTCTTTGTAGAATAATAAAATGGAATTAGATTAATACTTCTAAATCTCTCTAGTTCTTCACTAGAAAAAGAAAGTTTAAATAGAATAATCCAAATCAACAAGATTAAATAAATTCCTAATAAAATTTTTGTTTTTATTTCTTCTTTCATATTTATTTCCTTCTCCTTTTATCAATCAAAATTCTATTTCAGTATTTTTTACCTCTGAATAACTTGATAAGCCCATAGATTTTTAATCTGCCCTTCAATCTCTTCGTAGCGCCACAACTGATTACTTCTCTTTCTACTATTGGAGTCTCGAACAATAAATTTATCCTCTTTCATACCTGTTATGGCAATAATATGACCAGTCGTAGTAAAATCTCCTTTTCGCATACTGCAAATAATAGGATGTCCTTGCTTTAGTTCTTGTATCATTGCTGATTTTGACAAGGGAATTTCTGTTCCTTTGATTCCAAAATATTCCACACCCTTCGTAAAGAAAGACCAACTTGTCCCATCTTGATAATATCCATTGGTATAGGAATAAAGAGCAACATCATAGGGAGTAATGTCATTTCGACCAGTTAATCCAGCGATAACAACAGCAACTGCAGTAGGCCCACAGCCATTAATTGCCATTACTTCATCACCATAAATTCCATATCCCCATCTTTTATCATATTGAAGTAATACAGGATACTCTCCTACACTAACTTTACCAATTGTATCAGAAAATACTTTTCCTCGGTTTTCTTGATATCCAAGTACATAATCCATCATATCGTTATTTCTAGATAACATCTCCAATAAAATAGAGGGATACTCAGTCTTATGCTCTAATATTTTAGCAATATCTTGATTTTCATCTTGTAGAGAGTAAAGTGAATCTAAAACACTTTCCTGACTTGTCTTTTGAATACTTTCAAAAGATTTTATTTCCTGAAATACCTCACTTATATAATGATTTCTTCTTCCGAAAAGGACAAAAAAGATAATCAAAATAAATAAAAATTTACCTCTTCTTTTCTTCAAGAAAAATCACCACCTTTACCTAAATTTTTCAAATCCATTAAAAGTTTTAATTGGTAAACAAAAAAATCATCGAAAAACTAATACAATTTTATTGTACTAAGTAATCCATGATTATTCTTTAATTTCTCCTTATAAAAATCTTAAGATTTTCTTAATCCTTATTTTTTCGGTAAAACTACCGTAAATGTGGTTTCATTCTCTTCACTAATAGCAGATATTCTTCCCTGATGAAGTTCAACAATTTCTTTGGCAATAGCAAGACCTAGACCACTGCCCCCCGTCTTACTTGTCCTTGAAGAATCAAGTCGATAAGACTTATCTAGCCAATATCAATTTTTATAAGTAACTTCATAGGGTAAATCAACTCTTTTAATCGTTAAATATCCTTTATTAATATAGCCCTATATTATTGATAATATTATTTGTATAATTAGCAAAATTACATAAAATCTTACATCATCATTTCCTTTCACACTAACCACCACGCCTAACAATTATAAATTGATTTTTTTAATAGAATTCTTTTTAATAATTTTTCTAAATAATATATACAAATGCTTTCAAAAAACAAATAATGTAAAAATCATTCCAAATGTAAGAGGAACACCGCCAACTGGTCATACAAGGTACAATGGAATAACTCAAGTTGAATTAGCTAACATTCTTAATACTACTCAGGCAACATAAGTGCTTATGAAAGTGTTAAAACAACATTGTTGACAACATTTACATTGCAAATAGTTAAAAAATACAACCTTTCACTTGATTGGCTTTGTTGAAAAAAAACAATTCCATATAAAATAGAGTTCAAATTTTGAACTCTATTTTATGTTATGTCTTGCTACATTTCTATATTTTTTTTGAATACACGTACCATCAGTTTTATATATTGCTACCCCATTTATATCATTATATAAATTTAAACATCTTTCTAAAATATCATCTATAGAAATAAATGGTGGAATATCATCCTCATCTATAATTGGATCACACTCAGCAAAACCAATCATAAATCCTTCAATTGTTTTGCAATATGCACCAATTGAATATTTATTATTATTTTCAAAATACACAATTCTATAACCTTCACCATATTTTTTACTATTTCCTGCATCAGTTAATTTTTCAGGTGAAATATCCATATACTCTCAACTCCTAACTATACTATATATTATATCATGTATACTTTATTTAATGGTAATTCTATTATTAAAATTTTTTTGTAAAGACAATACAAGTTTTTTCATAAAAGTTCCATATTCATTGATAGAAATTGGAAACCTATATTTACATCTATCATTTAGCGCATAGCTTTACAAATCCATTAAATCTTTTAATTGGAAGTCAAAAAAATCATCGAAAAACTAATACAATTTTATTGTACTAAGTAATCCATGATTATTCTTTAATTTCTTCTTATAAAAATCTTAAGATTTTCTTAATCCTTATTTTTTCGGTAAAACTACTGTAAAAGTGGTTTCATCCTCTTTACTAAAGGCAGATATTTTTCCTTGGTGAAGTTCAACAATTTCTTTAGCAATAGCAAGACCTAGACCACTGCCACCCGTCTTACTTGTCCTTGAAGAATCAAGACGGTAAAAATTTTCAAAAATACGATCTAACTTTTCTTTAGGAATTTGCTTTCCTTGATTGGTAACTTCGACAATAACCTGCTTTCCTTCTTCTCTAGCCATTACTTTGATACTCGTTTTTTCTTTACTATAATAAATCGCATTTTTAATTAAATTATTAAAGACACGACTTAACTTATCCGAATCAGCATATAATATAATTTTTTCATTAGCATAAAACGTAATTTCTTTATCCATTTCTTTTAAGATTGGGTAAAAATCATCAATCATTTGAGCAAACATTAAATTTAGATTTAGTTCTTCTTTTTCTAAAATAATTTTTTCTGAGTTAAACCTAGCTACCTCAAACAACTCATTAATTAATTCTTCCAGGCGATAAGATTTATCTAGGGCAATATCAATATACCTTTCTTTTTGTTCTTCTGGCATATCTTTTACTTCACTTAATAAAGATAAATAACCAATCATCGAAGTCAGTGGTGTTTTAATGTCATGAGCAAGATAGACAATTAATTCATCCTTCTTCTCTTCATTTTCTCTAGCTAACTTTTCATTTTGAATTGCCTGTCTTTTAAAATGATTTAATTTTTTTTCTACCTCTACCATCTCCGGAGGTAAATTAATGTATTCAATATTTGGATCAAATAATTGGTCTGCGGATGCTGAAATAGAAAAGGCATAGGAATAAATTTTTTTTAATAATTGATATAAAAAAATTAAAACCATCCCCAAAGCAAGAAAGAATGCAATAAAAAGAAAATAACCACGATCAAAAATAAGATGATATAAATTTACCAAAAAAAGATAGAAATGAGGGGAAGTATCATAGAGCCACTGAAAATCTGAACTAGAAATTACCTCAGCCATAACAATGAAAACAATCGCCATCACTACAAGACCAATAATACATTTAGCAATAAAGGCAAAAAAAGTATTTTTCACCATGACTTCCATATGATTATTTTTCAATTTTATACCCCATTCCATAGACTGTTTTAATATATTTAGGCATCTTTCCTCCATCATTCATTTTCTCTCTTAAATGCCTAATATGTACCATAATCGTATTGTTATCTTTTAAATAATACTTCTCCTTCCAAACTCTAGAAAATAAATCATCACTTTTTACCACGTTTCCTCGATTAACACAAAGTTCCCATAAAATAGAAAATTCTGTTTTCGTCAGTTCGATTGGTTTTTCATTAAAGAAAAATTCATGGGTGTCATAGTTAATCCGTATGCCCCGAAAATCAATTTCATTTTTCGTATTATCATTAGCCCCCTGATTATATTTCTTATACCTTCTTAATTGAGCCTTCACCCTAGCAAGCAATTCAAGTGGTTGAAATGGCTTTGTTACATAATCATCAGCCCCAATACTAAGTCCAGTAATCTTATCCATATCTTCTACTTTAGCCGTTGCAAAAATAATGGGAAAATTATACTTCTCTCTTATCTTTCTGCATAAAGAAAAACCATCCATATCCGGCATCATAACATCTAGTATTGCAAGGTCAACCTTTAAATTATCAATATCTTTTAAAACATCCTGACTAGAATAATATTTATCAACAACGTAATTTTCATTCTTCAAATAAATTTCTACCAAATCAGCAATCTCTTTTTCATCATCTACGACTAAAATATGAAACATGTTCCTATTCTTCCTTTCAACAAACATCTTTATTTTTATTATAGCATAGATAAAAAAGACAATTCTTAATTTTTTCTTAAGAAATAAAAAATACTTAAAAATCTTTTTTCTTAAGTATTGCTTTTCTTATAATATTAAGATATATTCTCTAATATTTCACCAACAAAGATAGTAATATCCCCAGCAATAAAACAAAAATAGTACTGCCCTATATAATCTAGGTAAAATTCATTTTCATTATTGATATAGCCATCATGAAAAATATTATGTAAAAAATTTTGATCCAAATAGAAACGAGAACAAACAAACTAAAAAAATAACCAAGTTCTCATACCAACTTTCTTTTTTCTTAATAACCATTGAAAAAACAAAATAACCATTACATATAACAAAGATAACCAATAATAATAATAATAATAATAATAATAATAATAATAATAACCTTCTCACTAAGATAGTTTCTTTAATAATTTTAAAAAGAACAAAGAAAAAAAATAACAATATGATAAATCATAAAAGCAATATTTACTTTTTTTCTTTTCTTTAGAAGAAAAATAATTTTTTCTACTACCGTCAATGGCAATAATAAAGTAAAAATAGTAAAAATATCTTGTAATTTTATTCCATTAATTCCTATTTTAACCAGGTCCAAATCAGTCAATAAAAGAAAAAAAGAAAAACAACGATAGATTTTTTAAAACATAATAATAGTACTTTTTCTAGAATATTTCATCATTGTAATAAAATCAGTAAACTTAGTGTTCTCTTTATTTTCTAACATTTTTCCCTGGATTAGTTCCAAAACACTAACCCCCAAAATATCTGTTAAATCTTCTAAAAGCATAAATCAGGTAAGCTTAAACCTCGTTCCCATTTACTAACTGCCTTATCTGTAAGTCCGAGTTTTTCAGCTAAATCTTCTATGTCATTTTTAACTCTAAACGATACTCACAAATAAATTTTCCCATTTTTAAATTCTTCATCTCATCTTTCCTATCTTTAATTTGAATCTAACATACAATAAAATAAAATTCAATAAATCATTGGTAGGATAATACTAATAATAAAAAATACTGATCAAAACAAAGAAAAAGATCTTAGTTCTTCGGTTCTTCTAAATTCGATGGACCTAGCAAAAATTAGTTCAAAATAATTGAGCTAATTTTTTTGATAAATAAAAAGACATTGACACACTTCTTTGGTACAATGTTTATAGAATCAAAAAATACAAAGTACGAGGTGTTATCAATGTCTTTATCTAATTCTATAACAAAATTACTAAATTTTAAAGAGAATAATCTAATTTTTGATGAAAATTTTTTTGAAAGCAGAACAATCAAAAATAAAAAATGTTCCGTTATTAAAGGGTATTTATTTAATAATTATGAATATTGTCCTAATGTGGTTGTATAAATGAAAATACAATTATCAAAAAAGGTATAGATAAATGTTTAATTAAAATTAATAAGATATCTGAAATGACTTCCTATCTAGAACTAAATAAGCAAATTTATAAGTGCAAAAATTGTAACAAAAAATTTACTGCTAAATCTAATATTATTAGTTTTGGATGTAGAATAAGCAATAATGTTAGACTTGCTATTTTAAATTGTGCTAAGGAATTTATGTCTAAAAGTTTAATTGCTAGACTTTACAACGTTTCTGATAATACGGTTCAAAAAATTTTTGATAGTGTATTTTATAATGATACTGTTTATAAGACGTTTTTACCTAAAGCGATTTGTATTGATGAATTCACTTTTAAAAAGAAAGCATATGCTTTTAATATTTGTAATGCTAGAAATGGGAAAACTATCGATTTAGTATTAGACAGAACCACTAATAATTTAGATAAATATTTTTCTCATTGTACCGAAAAAGCAAGAAAGAGAGTTAAATTTGTTGTTATGGATATGTATAGTCCATATATTGATTTAATCAAAAAATGGTTTCCTAATGCTAAAATCATAATAGATTTATTTCATATAGTTCAACTACTTACCAAGAGTTTAAATAAAACTAGGATTAATGTAATGAATCAAAATAAAGATGACAGTACTAAATTTAAAAGGTATTGGAGATTAATTTTGAAATCAAGATTTGATTTGGACACTAGTTGTTGGAAAAAATTTAGATGTTTTAAAAATTTAATGACAGAAGTAGATGTTGTTGACTATTTATTGAGTAAAGATAAGTTCTTTGAAAATTCATATGATTTATATCAAGATATTTTGTATCATTTGCAGCATCGAGATTATAAAGGTTTTAGTCAAGTTATTAATCAAAAATATAAAGATATTTCTCAACAACTACGAACAACATTAAATACATTGAAAAAATATTCTAAATACATAAAGAATACTTTAGAATATTCATACAGTAATGGAGTAATGGAAAGAAATAATAATACATGTAAACTAATAAAAAGAATATCATTTGGTTTTAGAAATTTTAGAAATATGAAATCACGAATAATGATAATAACAAATATATTTCGAAAAGAAAAAAGAGAATACCATACAAAGTACAGTATTCCAAAATATGCCTAACTAAATTAAGCTAGGTCCATCGAATTTCGAAGAACCGAAAAAGATCTTAGTTCTTCACACTAAGACCTTTGAATATTACAAATTCTTATTCTTCAATGTTACTTTTTTCCAAAAGTTCCAATTGCCCCTTAATCAAGCTTTCCATTTTTGCTTTATATACACAATAACTTTTTTTTAAAGACTCATACTCTTGTTCAGTTTTTTGAGCATTTACTAAGGCTTCATGAACAATTGCACTAGCATTGTCTTTAGCCTCTTTAATGATTAAATCGGCTTCTGTTTTCGCTAACTCTTTCATCTTATCTGTCGTCTCTTGTGCTGCCATTAATGCCCGAGCCACTTTAAAATCTGTATTTTGACTGGATTGCTTTTTTAAAGTTTCAAGTTGTTTTAAATAATTACTATTATCTTCGCTAAGTTTTTCTAACTTTTTGATAACAATATCAATAAAGTTATTTACTTCTTCAATATTATAACCGTTATTTACAATACTAAATCGTTTCATGATTCACCTTCTAACTTTAACTACCAATCTAAGTCAATATCATTATTTTTCATTTTCTTACCCTTATCGTCATCATCAGTAATTGCACCTTCAACATCTACATTTTTAGGTGTACATAAGAAAATACCAGCTCCTATTTTTTGTAAATCTCCTCCCAAAGCATAAACAGTACCACTTAAAAAATCAACTATTCTTTTTGCTTGATCCGGAGTAACTCTTTTCATATTCACCACTACAGTATTTTTTTTCTTTAAATGATCGGCAATCTGTTGACTCTCAGAGTAAGCACGAGGTTCTAACAAAATCATCTTTCCTGTATTAGGCGTTGGCATAGTACTACTCTCCTCGACTTCTTCTGACTCTTCATCATCAATTTCATCCACAATCATTTTCTTTAACTTACTAAGTGCCATGTGATATCCTCTCCTTATTCTTATCTTTACCCCATTATACACTATCTTTTTTTTAATTACAACTTTTTTCCTATATTTAGAGTTTTTTTTTACAAATTGTAAAATAAAAATAAGTACTCTTACCGAAACATAAACCCAGTGGCAATCGGCCTTGTTTCTTCTCTCTCATCCCAATTAATCGGGTGATTAATCAATTTATTTTGAATCACCAAAGCACTAGAATTTCCCCCATCCAAATTTGCCGCATTATATGCTCCATACCTTAACATAATGCTAATCAAATCATCCATATCGGCACCAATACAATCAATTCTTCGCCCGTCAATTACTAAAAATAAAACAACCCCATCCTTTCTTTGACCAATAACCGTCCTTGGATGTCTTCCATATCCACCATTACCAACAACCTTTGACGCTTCTCCATTCACGATCAAAAAAGGCCCAAATTCAACCGCATCCCGAATTCCTAAATTAATCGCATCCGTTGCACTTTTTACTTTTCCCAAATAAAGTTTATTTTCTTTCGTAAAGCCAATTAAAGAACCCGATCCCGAACCATAATTTAATATCTTCGAGTCTCGAATAACAATTCCAGATACCATAGCCCCAGTACCAAGACCATTCTCATCAATAAATCCTCCCCCATTAATCGCGACAATCGCCTGATTTTCTTTGGCCATATCCACCAAATATTCCCCACTCTTACCAAAATTCTTAGCCGTCACTACACTAACCCGAGACGGGTCATATATCGCCACCAAATAGCCAGAATATCCTCGTCCAGATACCTCAATCATCTTATAATCTTCTCCCTCTTGATGAAGAAGAATCTCCTTTTCATACTTATCCTTATATACAGAAGTCTTTATACTACTAGTATCAATAATCGATAAATCCGTATCTTGAGTAGGCTCAATAATCTTATTTTCCTCTAATATCTTTAAAATAGTCTCCTCCCGATAAAACATCTTAGCCAAATACTGATGATGCAAAGTCGTCATTGCTGTTGTCACAAACCAATTTCGAAATTTCGGCATCGGCCCATACAATAAAAAGACAACTCCACCAATCATTACAATTAAAAAGCTAAAAAGAAAAATAAGTATTTTCTTTACTCGCCCTCCTCTTTTCTCTTTTTTCTCTTTTAACTTTTTCATTCCTCTTCCCCCATCATAACTTTAGAAGAAAATGAATCAACCTTATCTGTAGTAGATTCATTATATAAAGATACAACCTCATTAAAAGCAGCAATATCTCCCTGGTAAACTTCTAATAATTTCTGATAAGTATTAGAATATTTAGAGCAAATCGAATTAACCGAAGACTTTAAAGAAACATAATCTCTACAATTTTTATCTAATTTCATCTTTTCTTCTTTAGTACCAGAAATTATCTTATCCGCCTCCTCATACAAAGTATAAATACTAAGGTATTCCTCCTTAAACTTCTCTTCATAATAACTCTCTAAATATCCAGTAATTTCCTTCTTTTTCTCATTATAAGAAGAAATATTTTGAGTAAATTCTTGATAAGTATTTTCAATCTCTCCCTCCCTTGTTTTTAACGTTTCTCTAGATTTTTGAACATTTTTCCAAGTAAAAAAAGCACAACCTCCTAAAATAACCAACAGTATTCCTCCAATTATCCATCTTTTTTTCATCTCTTTCTAAACTCCTTACTTTATTTACTAATAGTATAACACATCTCATTCAAAATACAAAAAAAATACTTCATAAGAATTTATCTCTTACAAAGTATTATCTCATTATCTTTTCTTCTCAACGATTTCATAAGCCTCAATAATATCTCCTGGTTTAATATCATTAAAGTTTTCTATTGTAATTCCACACTCAATACCACTTTTTACTTCTTTTACTTGATCCTTTTCCCGTGCTATCGTATTAATCGCTCCATCATAAATAATGACACCATCACGAATAACTCTTGCCTTAGCATCTCGTCGAACCATTCCAGCAACAACCATTGATCCAGCAATTGTCCCAACTTTTGAAAATTTAAATAATTTTCTAACTTCAGCACTACCCAAAATATTTTCTTCAAATATCGGATCCAACTTTCCACGCATAGCAGCTTCTACTTCTTCTACAAGTTGATAAATGATATTATAAAGACGAATATCTACATTTCTTTCTTTCGCAAAATCCATCGTTTTATTATCTGGCCGAATATTAAATCCTAAAATAATCGCATTACTAGCAGCCGCTAAAGAAATATCGGTAGGAGAAACCGTTCCAATTCCACTTCTAATAATATTAATTTTAACACCTTCAACATCTAACTTTAATAAAGAATTCTTAACCGCTTCTTCACTACCCTTAACATCTGCTTTTAAAATAACATTAATTTCCTTAGCTCCTTCATGAATTTGCTGAAATAAATCATCTAAAGAAACGGCCTTAGTTGTGGTTAAATTTTGATTTTTCAATTTAAGCGCTCTTTCACTCGCAATTGCTTTGGCCTTCTTTTCCGTATCAAATACCATGAACTTATCTCCAGCCGAAGGACTTTCACTAAGGCCTGTAATCGTAACCGGCATACTAGGATCCGCTTGTACAAGAGACTCATCTAAATCATTCTTTAACGTTCTAACTCTTCCTGCAATCGTACCAACCACAATTGCATCTCCTAAACGTAAAGTTCCATTTTGAATAAGTAGGGTACTAACAACGCCTAAATTCTTATCCATCTTTGATTCAATGACTGTACCGCTGGCATAACGATTAGGATTTGCCTGATAATTTTCAAGTTCACTAATTAAAAGAATTCTATCTAATAAATCATCAATTCCCATACCGGTCATGGCAGAAATGTTGACAAACATCACATCCCCACCCCAAGTATCTGGAATAATGCCAGCTTCGGCCATCTCTGTCATTACCCGATCGGGATTTGCTCCTGGCTTATCCATTTTGTTTATTGCAACAATAATAGGAACACCAGCTGCTTTAGCATGATCGATAGCCTCTCTTGTTTGCGGCATAACCCCGTCATCAGCAGCAACAATAATAATAACAATATCGGTAACACTTGCTCCTCTAGCCCGCATTTCAGTGAATGCTGCATGTCCAGGTGTATCAATAAAAGTAATTTTATTTCCTTGATAAGTAATCTGATAAGCCCCAATCGCCTGCGTAATTCCTCCAGCCTCTCCTAAAACCACATTCGATTTTCGAATTGTATCAAGAAGGGTTGTTTTTCCATGGTCAACATGTCCCATAATGGTAACAACCGGAGGTCTTTTCACCAAATCTTCTTCCGAATCTTGTATTTCTAATTCTTCAAAATTGGCCTCATCCGTAGTCTCTTCTCTTTTTAGAACTTTTCCCATATCACTACTGATAATAGAAGCCGTATCAAAATCAATTGCTTGATTTAAATTCATCATCACGCCAAGAGACATCAATTTCTTAATGACTTCTCCAGCTCCTACTTGAAGAACGCCAGCGAACTCACCTACCGTCATTCCTTCTTTATATAAAACGGTATCTTCTCCAATTTCAAAAGAATTAGACTTCAACTTATCTTTATGCTTATACATTTCTTTTCTCTTTTGCTTAAAGTCATTCTTCTTCCTTTGAATCATCTTATTCTTATCTCTATTCTGATGCTTTTTAGAAAGTGTTTTGGAAGTATTTTTCCCTTCCTCTAAAGAACTTGTCTCTTCTATTTCTTCTTCAGGAAAAGAAACATCCTCACTCTCTAAAACAACTTCAGTATCCATCTTCTCTATTTCATTATCAAGAAGAATAATCGCATCATCATCTAACATATCTAACTCCTCCAAAGCAGAAATTTCAAGACGTCGACACAATTCTAAAATTACACTTACCTCTAATTGAACATCATTTGCATATTCTAACACACTCATCATGAGCATCACCTCCAATTATTATATTTTCATGACTAACTCCTCATAAATATTCTCCGGCACTGTCGCCTCTAGCCTTCTATCTAATATTTTATTCTTTTTACAACGATTTATGACATCAATATCCCGCTTTAAATAAGCACCTCTGCCATTCATTTTTCCTGTTGGATCAACAAATACTTCTCCTTCTTTTGTCCGAACCACACGAATTAACTTGTTTTTTTCTAGAATTTCTCCTGTAACAATACATTTACGCATTGGTACTTTCTTCATGATTATCCTCTACTTTCTCCATATCATCAAGAGTATCTTTCCCATCACTTTCTAAAGATAGAGCATTTTCTACGGAAGTATTTTCCTCTAAAGACACCTCTTCTACAGAAGTATTTTCCTCTAAAATATTCTCCTTCAAAGTATCTTCTTCTTGTTTTTCTTCTTCCTCTAGATAATTAAAACTACCATATGCCTCACGATACTCATTAATATTGACATCATCATATCCCTTAACTTCAATCTTATAATGTGTAAGACGAGAAGCCAACTTTACATTTTGTCCCTTCTTTCCAATTGCTAGAGACAAATTATCTTGGTTAGCAATTGCAATAGCCTCTTTCTTTTTATAATCTTTAATAAATACTTCTACATCACGAGCTGGACTTAAAGCATTTTTGATAAATTGAATTGGATTCTTATCATATAAGACAACATCAATCTTTTCGTGACCAATTTGCTTTAATACCCGATTAATACGGCTACCACCAGTACCAATAATACAACCAATTGGCTCAATATTTTCTTCTTCACTATAAACAGCAATTTTACTTCTAACGCCAGCTTCTCTTGCAACGGAATAAAGAATAACCTCACCACTACTTACCTCAGGAATCTCTAGCTCTAAAAGTCTTTTTAAAAAGCCATAATGTGTTCTTGAAAGTAGAATAAATACACCCTTTGTTCCAATCTCTAACTTAGACACATAAGCTCTTACTTGTGAACCCATCTCTAACTTTTCGCCAGGAATAATCTCATCTTTTGGTAAAAGTCCAAAAGTTTTTCCTAAATCAACATAATAAGTCTTTGCATCTTCCCTAGCAAGAGTACCAACAACTAATTCATCTTGCTTATCGCCAAGTTCTTTAACAATCAAATCTTTTTCGGCTTCTTTCATTCTTTGAACAACAACCTGCTTTGCCGTACCAGCAGCAACACGACCAAAATCTGTCATCTCTACAGCATCCTCGATCGTCTCTCCAATTTCAATATCTGGAACACGCGTTTTTGCAAGAGAAAGTGGAATCTGACTTTTTTCGTCTCTAAAATTCTCATCATCCACAACCGTTCGAACGGAAAACAATTTAATTTCTCCTGTTTCTGGATTAACAACACATCTTGCAGGTCCTCCTTTTTTCTTATAAGCCGCTGCCATTGCTTGTTCCATTGCTTCTACAACGATAGACTTATCAATTCCCTTTTCTTCAACAATTGCGTTTAATGCTTTCATAAATTCTTTCATCTGTTTCTTATTCATCTTTTAATCACCTTTCTCTTTTGAAGATATATCTAAAATATAACTATCTTTTATGATATCTGCCTCATCCAAAATTGGATTCACAACACGTGTTACTTCCACACAAGTATCCACATCAATTGGCTGTGCTCGGTCAATTGTTATCCTCAAAAAATAATTACTTCCTTCCTTAACATATTCAACATTATCCACATCAATTCCCATCTCTTGGATAGGAGATTCTATTAATTCTCTTATTTGTTTTTCGATCATAAATCCCTCCTAAGTAAGATAAAAAGTGGACTTCTAAGAGGCCACTTTTTTATCAAGATAATCTTATTATAACATAATAGACAAGAACGAACAATACTTTTTTTGCTTTTAAGTCTAGATTTCTGCTACAGTTGGATCGAATTAGAAACAATTTTAGGGGAAAAAGGGTCATAAAAGAGTAAGAGAATTTAAACATAAATTTTCCTGTTTAGGTTAAATTTTCTTCTTTTAAAATATTTCTAATTTCTATTTTTTTATTTAAACTGTAAATTGTTTTTAATTTTAATCTAACAATTAAAGTATTAAAGCTCATTTTTTATGATTACTCAATTTAGAGATAACTTTGTCTAGTGAACAAATTTATCTCTATTTCATGTTCTTCACTATTCTAAATCTAGGAAAGTATCTAATTTTTGGATTAGAGCTTCTTTATCCATATTTTTACCAATAAAGACAATTTTTATCATTCTATCTTGATATTCGCAGTCCCAAGATGAGGCGATATCAGGATTTTCCATTAAAATCATTTGTTGTTCCTCATCTGGCATAGCGCATACCCACTTACCGGTTGAAACGATATTTTTACTATTTCCAGCACTTTCTACCATATAGGCAGTATTTAATTCATCAGTAAAATAGACAATACCTTTGCTTCTAATGATTGATTTATCCCATAGTTGGTCTAGGAATTCATAGAACATCTTACGATTGAAAGGTGCTCTTCGGTAATAGACGAAAGTAGAGATACCATACTCTAATACTTCCCCACTCTCTTCTTCCTCTTCTTCGTTTTCTAAAGCCTCAATCCAACCGGCAGTCATTTTAGATGCTTCTAAGTCAAAGAGATTGGTATTTAAGATTTCTTTCAAATCGACATTAGAATAGTTTGTTTCAATGATTTTCGCTTGAGGTTGAATGCTTCTGATAACCGCTTTAATTTCTTTTAATTCGTCTTCGGTTACTTCGTCTTTTTTGTTTAGAATAATGATATTACAGAATTCTAATTGTTCGATAATTAATTTTTCAATATCATCCTCTTCTAGGGTATCTTTTTTTAGGCTATCCCCACACTCAAATTCTTCTTTTAGTCGTATTGCATCGACAACGGTTATAACAGAATCTAAGTAGCAAATATCTTTTCCTCCTTTTATCATTTCTGGCATCATGGTGATGGTTTGGGCAATTGGAATGGGCTCACATATGCCACTTGCTTCAATGATAATAGAATCAAATTTATCTAATTTTTGAATTTCTAGAATTTGCTCTACTAAATCCATTTTTAGATTACAACAAATACAACCATTTGTTAGGGGGACTAATGATTCTTCTTTTTTGCCAACGATTCCTCCTTTTTCAATTAAGGTCTCATCAATGTTTACTTCTCCGATATCATTAACAATAACGGCGATTTTTTTATTTTCTTTATTTTCTAGGATGTGATTAATTAGGGTTGTTTTACCACTTCCTAGGTATCCTGTTAATAGTGTGATTGGTATTCTTTTCATCTTTATTCCTTCTTTCTTTTCCTTATTTATTATAAGAATATTTCTCTATTACGTCAAGAAAAAAAGCACTTTGGTTAGTACTCCTTCTTTGTTTTGTATAAAATTACACCACCTAATGTTATACTTAGTATTGCTAAGATATAAGGTGTTAGGCTTGTAAATGATGAAGTATTTTCTACTGCCTCTTCCGTTGGGTTTACTGTAGAGTTGTTACTTGTGTTGCTTACCCCATTTTTGATTTCTTCTTCGGTTAAGGCAATATTATACATACTCACCTTTTCATCTTTGCCATTAATTTTAAAAGTAATGGTATCTTTATTCAAGTAATATTTGCTATTTGCTGTTTCTTGATTTAAGGTATAAGTTCCATTTTTTAAATTACTAATTAAGTGTACTCCATTAGCGGTTGTCCATTCGTCGATTACTTTTCCATTTGCGTCTTTGACGACTAGTTTGGAATCGCTGATATAGGCTTTGGTTTCACTATCTGTTAGGCTTACCGTTGCACTATAGGTTCCTTTTTTGGCAGTAGTAGTTGTTGGTTGCTTCCATTCGGTATCGCTTGCAAATAAATTTTTCATAACAACAACAATTCCTACCATTACTAAGGCTAGGCCTACATATTTTATCATATTCTTTGCCATTATTATCCCCCATTTCTTATGGCATATATGTTAACATTTTTGTTCTTGTTTGTCAATTCTTATTTTCTAAAGATTGATATCTTTTTTCGATTCTCTCTTTTCCAAGTAATGTCATGATTTCATATAAGTCTGGAGTCATTGATTTGGAAGTTAGGGCTACGCGTAGAACAGTAGAGACATCAGCAACAGAGCCTTTATAATTTTCTTTGTTTTCTTTATAGTCTTTCATATTGGCAGCATAGCCAAGACTTTCAGATAATTCTTTGATGCCGTTAAACCAAGATTCTTTATCTTTTAAGCAAAAATACTTATCCATATAAGTGCTTGTGATAAGATTGATTTCTTCTTTTGAAGTAATCCCAACCCATTCATAAGTTTTTTCATGTGCCTTATATACATCATCATACATATACCAGATATTATCCATGATTTCATCATATTTTGCAATATCTTTTCGTGGTTTCTTTTGTTCTCGTTCAATATTTAAAATGCCCATATAATAATCTTTATCTCTTTCGATTAAATCTTTTAATTCTTTGGAATAAAGACTCGCCCATTTGAAAGACTCTTCCATTAATTCTTCTTTGGTCATTTTGGAAATGATATTTTTAGAGATATTTTTTAATTTATCTAAATCATACAAAGCACCAGATGAACTCATTTTCTTTGGACTGTAAGTAAAATCTAGGTAAGTACAAGTAGGGTTTGCCATATGCCATTCTTCATAGTTAGAGTTGATAATGGTCATTAGCGACTCAATAACGGCAAGTGTGGGATAGCCACATTCTTTGTAGTAAGACATTGATGCTTCAGGATCTTTTCTTTTGCTTAATTTACGGGTGATATTCCCCTCTTTTTTAATAATTAATGGGGTATGAATGTATTTTGGTACTTTAAAACCAAAAGTTTTAAATAATTCGATATGTTTTGCTACAGATGGTAACCATTCCTCTCCACGGATAACATGGGTAGTTCCCATTAAGTGGTCATCTACTAAGTGAGCGAAATGATAAGTTGGTAGTTTGTCTGATGATTTCATGATAATAAAATCTTCGTCATTTTCGGATAATTCTAGTTTTCCTTTGACCAAATCATTAAAGATAAACTTTTTATTAAAATCCCCTTCTGATTTAAAACGAATAACATAAGGAATACCTGATTTTATTTTTTGTGCTTGTTCTTCTAGAGAAAGGTTCCTACATTTTGCATACTTTCCATAATATCCTGTTCTGACTTTATTTTTTTCTTGTTTTTCTCTCATTTCATTTAATTCTTCTTTGGTACAGAAGCAAGGATAAGCCCTACCTATTTCAATTAAGTATTTAATAAAAGCATGATAGATTTCTTTTCTTTTTGTTTGGCGGTATGGTCCATAGGAACCAATTGTTTTTCCATCTATTTCATATTCATCTGGCATAATGTTATATTCTTCTAGGGTATCCATTACTAGTTTGACTGCGCCATTGATTTCTCTTTTGGTATCTGTATCTTCGTTTCTTAAATAGAATACACCACCTCTATTTTTGACTAAAATATAATCAATTAGGGCTTGAAATAAGGTTCCTAGGTGCATGTATCCTGTTGGAGATGGTGCTACTCTAGTGACAACTTCTCCTTCTTTTAAATTTCTTTTTGGGTATTTTTTTTCATAATCTAAAATATTACTACTTACCTCTGGGAATATTAAATTGGCTAAATCTTGATTTGTCATTATTTCTCACTTCTTTCTTTTTGTTATTATAATACTTATTTTTTGGTTTGTCTAACGAAATTCAAATTTAGTTTGATTCATTTTCTCATAAAAAAGGATGAAGAAATGAATGCTAGTGGAATTGTTAGTAGTTATTATTTTTCTTATAATATATTCCTGAGAGTTATAAGACCTACTTGGCTTCCACTTTTTTAGACATTTTTCTTCATCTAGGTATATCATAGCATAAATATTGATAAATTACAATTCTTAAATAAAATTTATTAATATTTCATTCGATAGATAAAGATATTTTTTAGAGATAAAAAGATGATTATCATGAAAAACTAACTTTTTTTCTTGTAATAATTTTTTTACCTCAGGGATAGTAAAAATACTCTCATTGTATTTTTCTTGAAAAGCATTTACGTCTATTCCTTTTATTTTTCGAAGACCTAAGATAAATTCGTTAGAGATTTTTATTTTTCTATCTTCTTTGATTTTTTCCTGGATGTATTCTTTTTTTAAGTATTTGCTAAAATTTTTGGTATTGCTTATTCTAATATCATTTAAATAACTCACTGCACCTAGGCCAAAGCCATAATAGATGCCATTATTCCAATAATTTAGGTTATGAATAGATGGATAAAAAGGCTTACTATAGTTTGATATTTCATACTGATGATAATGATTTTTTTCTAAGAGTTGGTTGATTTTTTTATACATTTGATATTCTTTTTCTTCATCAATATATTTTTGATTCTTAAGAGAGAGAATGGTATTTTTTTCAATGATTAGAGAATAGCAAGAGATATGGGGAATATCTAAACTTAGGAAGGTATTGATATCTTCTTCTACTTCTTCTAAATTTTCTTTGATGCCATAGATATAGTCGATAGAGATATTGTTGATGCCAGCTTTTTTTAGGGATCCTACTTTTTCTTTTACCATTTTTGTAGTGTGGTGTCTACCTAATATTTTTAGATTTTTCTCTTGAAAAGATTGGACGCCTAAACTAAGACGATTGACACCATATTCTTTTAATAATTTTATTTTTTCATTGGTTAGGCTTTCAATATTTGATTCGATAGTGAATTCTTTTAATTTTTCTTTTTTGAATATTTTGGTCATTTCTAATAAGTACTTTAATTCGTCTTCTCCTAGACTAGTGGGAGTGCCGCCACCAATATAGATAGAAATTACTTCTTCATTTTGGTACCTTTCTTTTATTTCTTCGGCTAAGATTTTTAAGTATTTTTGACAAAACTTTTTATCATAGAGCATTTTTGGAAAATCACAATAAGTACAGATATGGTTACAGAAAGGGATATGAATATAAATATACATTAGAATAGTCCCTTTATTTTATTGTTATTATCGATATCAATTTGCTCATAATTTGGATTTTTCGATAAGCCTGGCATGGTTACTATCTTTCCTAGGTAGACAACAACGAACCTGGCTCCTGTATAAATATTTACGTCACTTACTACTAATTCATAGTCTTTAGGATAACCTAGTAATTTAGGATTATCGCTGATAGAATACTGCGTTTTGGCAACACAAATCGGAAAATCTTGGTAGCCCATTTCTTCATAAGTTTGTAGTTTTTTTCGAATAGAGTCACTAATGGAAATAGAGGTGGCGTGATAAATTTCACGGGACAATACTTCTATTTTTTGATACATTGACATCTTGTTTGGATAAAGAAGGTGGAAATCTTTTTTATTTTTACATAAATTCATGACTTCTTTTGCTAGAGATATGGCACCTTTTCCTCCTTCTTGATAGGAAGAAAAGCCGGAGAAAGCAAAACCCTTTTCTTGAACCATTTGTTTAATTAAGTTTATTTCGTCTTCTGTATCAGTTGGGTATTGGTTTAGGGCTACGACAATATTTTTGGTAAATTTGCTCATATTTTCAAGATGGGCTTCTAAATTTGATAATCCCCTCTTCATTGTCTCTAGAGACTCTTTTTGGATGTTTTCTTTTAATGCTCCTCCTTGGTGTTTTAAGGCTTTCGTAGTGACAACTAGGACGATAGCATTTGGTTTTAATTTGGCACTTCTACATTTGATATCAAAAAATTTCTCTGCCCCTAAATCAGAACCAAATCCGGCTTCTGTGATAACATAGTCCGATAATTTTAAGGCTAAATTGGTGGCGATGACGCTATTACATCCATGAGCGATATTGGCAAATGGCCCCCCATGAATGATAACGGGGTTATTCTCTAGGCTTTGAACTAGGTTTGGTTTAATGGCATCTTTTAAAAGGGTAGCTAGAGCACCGGTTAAGTTTAAATCTTTCGCATAGATTGGTTCTTTAGAAGTATTAAATCCAATTAAAATACTTCCCAGTCTTTCTTTTAGGTCGTTAAAGTCATTGGCAAGACAAAGAATACTCATGATTTCACTAGCGGCTGTAATGTTGAAGGATTCTTCTCTATTTTCTAATTGAATATGACGAAGGGCTCTATCATTCATATCTAGGCAACGATGAAAGCAAATTTTATCTTTATCTATTTTTAATGAATTTCCAAAATAAATATGGTTGTCGATAGCGGCACTGATTAAATTATTGGCACTAGTAATGGCATGAAAGTCTCCGGTGAAATGAAGGTTGATATCTTCCATAGGAATTACTTGGGCATAGCCTCCTCCGGTTGCCCCTCCTTTTACGCCAAAAACTGGTCCTAAAGATGGTTCTCTTAAGACTGCTAGAGAATTTTGACCTAACTTTCTTAAGCCATCATTTAGGCCAATGCTAACGGTAGTTTTTCCTTCTCCATAAGGGGTTGGAGAAATCGCTGTTACTAAAATTAGTTTTCCTTTAGGCTCTTTTTTTACTTTTGAAAAATCAATCTTCGCTTTATCCTCTCCATAGACAATTAAATTTTTTTCTATTCCTAACTTTTTCGCTACTTCTGTAATTTTCTCTTTTTTTGCTTCTTTAGCAATTTCAATATCGGTCATCTTCCCACTTCCTTAAGTCTTATTATAATATAGTTTATTCTATTTTACAACTGATTTTCCTTGTGCTATAATAAAACAAGATAAGTATAGTAACAGGAGGGGTAAAATGAAAAGAAAAAATTTAGAAATAAAAGAAATGAAACAACTTGCTAAACAAATTATTCAAGAAGAATTAAGAGATAAAAGTATTATCTGTGATGTTTTTCCACTGACTTTTTTAGAATATTACTGTGATTTTCTTCCTCATCAAAAGTATCATTTCATGAAAAGAGTTTCTTTTGCGACAGTTCCTTTTTCTTCTACATTAGCATTTTGTCAACCGAAAGAGAAATATATTGTCATTTTTTTAAATAAAGTGAATCAATTGAAGAAAATAGAACCTAAAATTTTTAACTTAGTTTTCTTGTGCTACCATGAAGTTAGGCACTTAGAACAAGATTGGGTACCAATTGAAAATTTTTATGGCTTTCTCCATGAGATTGAAGCAACTATTGCTAAAAGTTATTTAGCATATGACTATTATTTAAATCATGATCAATATTCTTATGAAATTGGTGCCAACTTATATGCTGTTAAAAAAACGGAAGAATACTTAAAGAAAAATTATCCGAATATTTATCTTGAGCACCAATTAGAGCTGAAAGAAAAAAAAGAGCGGTATGAATATGATTATTTTTCTTACAATCCTATGGACACTTTTGATCGTTATGTCGAAGTATCTAGAAGAATATACCACGAGGCTATGTTTTCTCTTAATAAAAATAAAAGTATTCCTAAACGAAACCGTGTAGATGAAATTTTTTTTACCCCCGACTATCAATATAAAAGTCTAGCTGAAATAAGAACAAACCAGGCATTTTGTCAATTAGAAAAAGAGATTATTTATACTATTTTAACCAGTTCTACTTTTTTATCTTCTCTCGATTTTGATACTTTAGATAAGGATGATACCGAACTTCTTTATCAGGCTTTGGAATATGCCTATTGGTTTTATCACAATCAACAAATAAGTCTAGAAAAGAAAAAGGTAGAAGGAAATGTTGATTCTAGGGAAGAAAATAAAAATCTCACCAAATTCAAACAAGTTGAAAATCATTTAGATTTACTGTTGGAAAATAATTTTAATTATTCAAGGAATGAAAAAAGAATCCAAAGCAATCAAGATTTAATTACTAATTCAAGGAAAAAAATTAAAAGAAAAGAAGAGCTTTCTAACAAAGGATTTTTCTTGTTTGATTGGTTCTATGTGGTTGCTATCGTCCTAACTTTGTTTAGTTTTTTATCCTATTTTTTGAAATGAGGTGATGTAAAATGAACGAAATGATTATCAATAAATATATTCCTATTATTAATGAGATTGCTTTGAAATATCATTATGATAATAATATTAAACACTTACTTTATTTGATTGTCCCCGCTTTTCTTCAAAGATATGGATTGGCAAATGAACGATTAATTCGAGAAGTTTTTTCTAATGTAAAAATAGAAATTAGAGAAAATAGTACTTCATTAGAAGAAGCCTTTTATACAAGTATTCCTTTTAGAAGGAATGGAAAAATTATGACTGCTCAATTTATTGTTTTAAGAAAATACTCCTCAAATCAACTGGTACAACTTTTAGATAATCTAGTCCACGAATTTAATCACGCGATTCATTCGGCACGTAAAGAAATTAGAATAGAGCAAGATGTTATTTGGCTAAGAACGGGACTTACAAAAGCTTATTATCAAGCTTCTAGTTTAAAACCAATAAAAAAAGAAAACACCTATTTATTAGAAGAAATTTTAAATACTATTCAAACAGAAGAAGTAATTAATATTATTAAGAATTATTCTAGTAGGAATAATATGGAGATTTCAAATACAATAGAGGCCATTAATCATGAAACTGGAGATAACTACAAATCGAAATCTTACTATTTGGAAACAATATTATTTACGCATATTTTAAAAAATAGAACTTTTACTTCTACTTTAAATCGTTTAAGATTATCTGGAGATATTGATGATATTGAAGGTTGGTTTGACAATATTACAGGAATTGACCAATCTTATCAAAACTTAAATGAAAATTTGGTAAAGATTATGGATTTAGAAATAGAACTTAGAAAAAGAAAATACTTCAAGGGAATTGTTATTTCTAAAATAAGAAACTTACTGGAGAAATGCTTTTCTATTATTGATACGTTCGATCAAAATTGTCATTACAGGTAAATTGATTATATTAAATTTTCTTTTTTCTTTATAATTGAAAACCACACTTAAAAATTTAAATGTGGTTTTTCGACTTTTTAATATCCTATTTTCAATATTCTTAAACATGTAAAAAATTTCTCCAAGTTTTATTTAAATAGAAAATAATGACCCTTTTAAAATTAATGATTTTTTATTCTTTCACTTCAAAATCTTCTAAAGAACCATTTTCAGTTAAGATTTTATTTACTTTATCTGTTACTTCGGTTAATTTTTCTGAACATTCTTTGGATAATTTCATTGCTTCTGTATATTTATCAATTGCTGTTTCTAAGGCAACATCTCCACTTTCTAGTTCTGAGACGATACTCTCTAATTTTTTGATTTTTTCTTCAAAAGAAAGTTCTTCTTTTTTAGTTTTCTCCATTTTCTCTCCTCGTTTCTAATACTTTTGCAACTAATACGCCATCTTTTAAGGTGATATTTAATTTAGTATTTTTTTCTATATTTTGAATGCTACTAACAACATGATTTTCTTGCTTTACAATGGCATATCCCCTTTTTATTGTATTCATTGGATTTAAAACAACTAACTTTTCTAATACTACTTTTAGCACTTGCTCTTGTTTTTGATAAAGAATACTAGGATTATTTAAAATATAGTGATTTTCCAAGGCAAATAGCTGGGTTTTCTTAGAAGTTAAAATAATATCAATTTCTTTATTTAGTCTAGATAATAATGTTTTATAGTATTCCATTTTTCCTAGATAAAGCATTTTAGGATTATTTAAGATATAATTAGAAGTGCTGTTAAATAAGCGAACACGCTTCGTTTCTATGATATTTTTTATATTCTTATTTACTTGATCGATTAACATATCTAGTTTTTGTTCTTTGATTTCATATATGGTACTGGGTCTTTTTAGGACATAACTTTCTTTTAGGTTGGATAATTTTACTTGATCAAATTGGATTTTTTTAGAAATAGCATTATAACTTCTTGATTTTGCTTTGATTAAGTAATCATGAATAGTTCCAATATCGACCACTGCAAGCTCGGCGGCAGCAGTTGGGGTTGGTGCTCTTAAATCGGCAACAAAATCAGCAATAGTAAAATCAACTTCATGCCCAACAGCACTAATGACAGGAACTTTTGATTGATAAATGGCACGTGCTACTACTTCTTCATTAAAAGGCCATAAATCTTCAATAGAACCGCCTCCTCTTCCAACAATAAGAGTATCAATATCATAAGTGTTGGCTAAGGCAATCTTTTTAGCAATATCCTTCCCTGCTTCAGTCCCCTGGACTAAGGCTGGAAAAAGAATAGTCTCAACAATAGGGTATCTTCTTTTTAGTGTGGTTAAAATATCCCTAATGGCTGCACCAGTTGGAGCGGTGACAATTCCTATTTTTTGTGGCATTCTAGGAATTTTTTTCTTTTTTTCTTTATCGAACAAACCTTCTTCTTCTAATTTTTTCTTTAACTGTTCGTAAGCAATATAAAGATTTCCTATTCCATCTTCTAACATATCAGTTACATAGATTTGATAGCCCCCTGTTGCTTCATAAACACTTACCTTTCCTGTTACCATCACTTTCATGCCATCATAGGGCCTAAATTTACATTTGGAAACACTACTTGCAAACATAATGGCATTAATTCTACTGTTTTCATCTTTTAGAGTAAAATAATAATGCCCTCTTGTATGTGCCTTAAAATTAGAAATTTCTCCTTTTAGATAAACATTGCTTAAGTTAGTATCCGTATCAAATTTATACTTTAGATAATGACTAAGTTGAGTAATAGTTAAGTATTGTTCTTTCATTATTTTTCCATTACCTTCTCATGGTATATTCTATCTAGTACACCATTAATCATTCCAATAACAGGTTCATCTGAGAAACATTTAGCAAGTTCTACTGCTTCATCAATACAAACTTTATTCGGTGTATTGGTATAAAGTAATTCATATATGGCAATTTTTAAGATTGCACCATCCGTTATTCCTAATCTAGAAATGTTCCAATTGTTTAAATATTGATTGGCTAGTTTGACCAACTCCTCATTATGTGTAATTACCCCCATTACAAGTTCACGAATAAAGGTGACATCCCCTTCTACTCCAACAATATTTTTTTCGATTAAATCTTCTAAATCGTAAGTAATTTCTTTTTTTTCAAATAAATCTACTTGATAAAGTATGGCCATTGCTAAAACTCTTGAATCATTCCTTGATAGTTTCATGATATTCCTCCTAAAATACTTAAATTTATCTTTCTTTTGGTAAAAGAAAAAAACCTATAATTAGGTTTTTAATTTATATTTGGTACCAGCCATGGGACTTGAACCCACACACCATTTCTGATAATAGATTTTGAGTCTATCGCGTCTACCATTCCGCCAGGCTGGCATAAATCAAGAACCAATATCATTATACTATAAAGCCATAAAAAAATAAAGAGGTTCTTTAAATTTTTTCGTATTTTTCGTTACAGTTCAGTCAAGAAAATGAATTTTGCAGATAAACCCTTATCAGCAAAAAAGTAAATTTGATGTTTTAGAAATATATCCATTAATTGAAAATATAAATTTTTTGACTATCTTTCTATTTTTTTGGCTACTTTTTGAACTTTTTTTACGGAAATAACATTTATTCCTTATTTTATCTGACTGAACTGTAACTATTTTTTCACTTTAGTTCTTTTTGTAATTCTCTTTGAATGTCTCTTTCTTTGATACTTTCTCGTTTATCGTAATTCTTTTTTCCTTTACACAAACCAATTAATACTTTAGCCCGCCCTTTTAAAAAGTAAATTTTTAAGGGAATTAAGGTACAACCTTCTAAAGTGACTTTGTTTTGTAATTTTTTGATTTGGTTTTTGTGTAGTAATAATTTTCTAGTTCTATTTTCTTCGTGATTAAAAATATTTCCTTTTTCATAACTAGAAATATGTGTATTTAATAGATAAATTTCTTCATTTCTAATGATGGCATAACTATCTTTTAAATTCACCTTTCCTAAGCGAATTGACTTTATTTCAGTTCCTGTTAGAACAATACCAGCCTCTACTTCTTCTAAAATAAAATAATCATAATGAGCTCGTCGATTTAATATTTCCATATTATTATCACCAAATTTCTTCTGTATCTATATTTAATTATATTAAAAACAGTTCGTTTGTCAATATTTAAATTTTTATTCTCAGGATAAAATCATAAACATTGAGAATTAGTTGAATTGACTAATTCTTTTACTTTTTCTGGATTTAAGTAAGTAA